>JAOUGB010000305.1 GCA_029857875.1 Desulfobacteraceae bacterium
GGGCTGAGGTCGGGCCGCGATAACCATATATAATAATTGGTAAAGAGGTTAAAAAATAGGCTTGAAACGCCCTTAAACCCGCCTTTTTGGGGTCAAAAAGAGCTGTTTAAGACGTCTTTTCAAAAAGAGTGTAAATGGTGTCGTGTTTTGAATTGTGAATAAGATGAAACTTGGGGTCACCTTGATCCTTGATTAAAGAAATGTAAAATACAGCAAGCATTTTAAGAGCCGGGAGATTAAATGTCTCTTGCCCAATACCTTAGAAGTTTTTTCCGCCTGCGGACAGATAAAAACCGTAAATGCTGGTCTGCACTGACCACCTATCAAGCACCTCACAAACCATTTGTGCTGCTGTCCATCATGGATCTGATCGCCCAGGGATCGATTACCGAAAGAATTAAGATTTGCTTGACTTGACAAATGCCTTTAAGCGATATCTGTAATAAGATCGATTTTTGCAGTGGCTGGAGATGCCGGTCTGGCGGCAATAGACCATCGAGATGCATCAGATCGTATTGCCTATATTACCTGCGTTGAAGAAAAGAAATAAAGCGGGGATTATCAAAATGATTGAGCATGCGGTTGGAATATATATCGGGCTGTTGTTGCTGGCGTGTGTGGTGGCGATTGTCAGTAAGATGGTAACGCATTTACCGTATACGATATTTCTGACTCTGGTAGGACTGTTGATAGGTGTCTTGGGTATTGGCCCGGAAATTGAGAAGACTGGATTTGGGTATCACCTAATATTTTTTGTTTTTTTGCCACCGTTGCTTTTCCAAGGAGCGTTTCACATGAACCTAAACTCTCTTTTGGAGCAGTTTTGGCCGATTGTGTGTTTGGCAGTGCCGGGCGTTATTGTATCAACCCTGTTAGTGGGAGGACTTGTTGGATGGTTGGGTGGTATCAGTTCAATGATGGTGGCGATACTTTTTGGTGCCTTGATATCACCAACAGATCCTGTGAGTGTTCTCTCGTTGTTCAAGGAGGTGGGGGCACCTAAAGATCTAAAGACAATAGTGGAAGGAGAGTCGCTCTTTAATGATGCAACCGGAGTAGTGTTATTCACGATCCTGCTCAAGGCCTTGCTGAGTGGGCAAGAATTTGGATTTGGCCAAGCAGCATATGAATTTGTAAAGGTTTCCGTCGGGGGGCTACTCCTGGGGGCAGTACTCGGCTGGATCGTTTTTAAGATCATGCGTCATATAGAGGATCATCTGCTGGAAAATGCGCTTTGTCTTGTTTTGGCTTACGGGTCATTCTGGTTGGCGGAAGTAATGCACCTTTCTGGCGTAATTGGAACTGTGATGGCCGGATTGATGATAGGTAATTATGGCCGTAGACTCTCGATGAGTGTAAAGACTACTAATACGGTTGAAATATTTTTTGAATCCATAGGTTTCCTGATCAATTCGCTCCTGTTTGTCTTGATCGGCCTGGAGCTACGCGAAGTGCCGGCAAATATTATGTGGATGACGGTGTTTGTTGCCATTGCTGCGATGCTGATAGCACGCGCAGCGGTTTCTTACAGTTTCTACTGGTTGCTAAATCAGGTAGGTACTAAGCGACCGAAGAGATGGAACCACATTCTATTCTGGGGCGGTTTGAGGGGCTCGATACCGATTGCTTTGCTGCTTAATCTACCCAATGAAGGTTTACTGGTAACGTGGCGTCCGGTGTTGTTGCTGGCAGGGTTTGGTTGTGTATTCTTCTCGTTAGTTGTGCAAGGAATCACCATGAAACCGCTTATGCTCAAGCTCGGTATTAAAGGGGAGTGATGGAATGAGGGTCGTGGGATTTAGGGGACGCTCATCAGATTATAAGTTTATATTAAGTATTAAGTAGAAGATTATTGGATTGTAAAATTTAGAACTAAACCCAAAAAACACTGAGACAAATTGCATAAAAAGGCAGGGTTTCGTTGAGCAAAATATACATCCCAACCACAAAACCGGAAGACTGGCAATCGCTGCTGGCAGATCCTGAAAAGCAATGGCGCAGGGGTTATTCGGCAAAGGCCCTTGCCTATTGCTGGCAGGAGGCAGATGGATTTCCGGCCTGTGTTAATAGAGTCTTCAAAAAATCTGATATCGACCTGTTTCATGAAATTGAAATTCTGCTGGCCATTCCAGAACACAAGGTCTCTTTACCAGGTGGGAAACGGTCATCCCAAAATGATTTGTTTGTTCTGGCTAAAAGCGATTACGAGCTTATTTCAATTGCCGTTGAAGGCAAGGTGTCCGAACCTTTCGGTGATACAGTTTCCAAATGGATAAAACATGAGACACCGGGAAAAATAAAGAGACTCGAGTTTTTGCGCACGGAGTTGGGTATTGCTACGGCCAATGTTTCAAACATTCGTTACCAACTTTTACACCGAACTGCTGCTGCAATTTTGGAGGCCAAAAGGTTTAATGCATCCAATGCGCTGATGCTGGTGCACTCCTTCAGCCAAAAGGATGAGTGGTTTGAAAATTACGCTTTATTTGCAGCGTTGTTTGGTATAGATGCAAAAGCGAACAGAATCCATTCTGCTGCTAAAATCGGTGATATCCAGCTCTATCTGGGTTGGATCAAAGGCAATCCCAAGTATTTGGAAAAATAGTTGAAGGGGATTACCCGAAGCCCCTTAACATACATATTTCTAAACGTAATCGATGAGTTGGGGAAAAGGAGGACGAATTGAACTTTCTACTCGCTTACTTTCCAATCATCTTGTTTTTTGGAATTTTTGCGATCTTTGCTTCAGTGCTCTACCTGCTGCGAAAATCCCGCCAGATAAAAGGACATCGTTCTCCATTTAAAGACAATTTTTTGAGAAGCCCGGGAGAATCTCTAAACAGACAAATTATGGAGATAAATGATAGGTTGACTGAAAACCTTGTCCTACTCATCACGATGCCTATATTATTTTATGCAACTTATATATCTTCCTTACATTTCGGTAATTTAAAACTTTCAACATCGACATTTACCATATACATTATCGCAGGAATCGGTTTTATCGCTTATTGTCTTTTTAAATTGATAAAGTTGTTAAAATTGCGACGTTCTTATCGGTTGGGCTATGAGGGTGAAATCGCGGTGGGCCAAGAGCTCAATCAGCTCATGAGAGACGGGTATTATGTGTATCATGATTTTCCCGCAGGAAAATTTAATATCGATCACATTGTCGTCGGACCTTCAGGCGTGTTTGCCGTTGAAACAAAAGCCCGATCAAAACCGACTTCAAAAGATCGCAAGGCCGATGCTAAGGTTAAGTATGACGGGAAAAGTCTTCGATTTCCAAATGGAACGGATGTTGAGTCTCTCGATCAGGCCAAACGGCAGGCGGAATGGCTGTCCAAATGGTTGCGAAGTGCAGTCGGCGAGGCAGTTAGGGTGCGGCCTGTTGTTGCCCTGCCAGGATGGTTTGTAGAAAGAGTTGCTTCCGGCGGAATACGGGTCATCAATCCCAAGAACTTTAGGTCAATCGCCAAAACGAAAGACGGGAATATCTTATCAGAACAAATGATCTCACGAATTGTGCATCAGCTGGAACAAAAATGCCGTGATGTTGAGCCAAGACAGTCCTAGTGGAACTTGCGGGACGCACCTTAAATGATAAGAAAATATTGATAGAGATGAAAATATGCGATTGATACTAAAGGATCTGTCATTCGAACAAACCAACAAGGCGTGGCAACCTGTTTTGTTAAAAAATGTAAGATCTTACCATTAACAAATGAAAAAGGAGGGTAATATGTTAAAAAAAACATTATTTGTATTGTTGAGTGCCCTGATTCTTTCGGGTATCTGTTTCGCCCAGGAAGAATCAGCCAAAAAGCAATTGGAAGAAACAACTCCAGCTGTAACACAGGAACAGCCTGCCAAAGAGCAAATGGAAGAAAAACCTCCAGCTGAAGCACAGGAACAGCCTGCAGCTGCAGCACAGAAACAGCCTGCATTGGTTTTGGAAGAGATCCAAATTTGTACCGCTGTCGAGGATCGGCAGCCCTCTGGTGTTGGAACCGTATTCCCTGATAGTTTGGACAAAATATACTGTTTTACCAAAATTGGCGGGGCTGAAGATATTACTAATGTTTATCATGTTTGGTATTTTGGGGATGTTGAAATTGCGAGAGTTCAGCTGCCTGTAAAAGCAAAATCTTGGCGTACATGGAGTTCTAAAAATCTTCATATGGGATTAGGTTATGGATATGTGGAGATCGTTTCTGAAAGCGGAGATATTTTAGGCAGGGCTGAGTTCAAGATACAGGCAGCCCAGAAAGCTGAAGAGGTTGAAAAAACTGAGAAGACCGGGGTATCCGAAGAAGCAAAAGAGGTTGAAAAAACTGAGAAGACCGGGGTATCCGAAGAAGCAAAAGAGGTCCCTAAACAACAATAACTTTAAATGAATT
>JAOUGB010000306.1 GCA_029857875.1 Desulfobacteraceae bacterium
CTGCTGTGGGCGTACCGAATTTTTTGAGCTGGCTGCCGAAATATCGATTGAAAAGCGCGGCGCGTGATCTTTATTCAAATCTGCATTTGGCAAAAATGTCGGCCATTAAAGCCAATAAGGATTGCAGTGTTAACTATTACAAAAATCCGGATCGATACATGGTTGATCTTTTAAACAAAACCATAAGGCTTTCAGATTACAGAAGCGGGATCACATTTCAGGGTCCGAATAACGAAACATTTGCTGTGGCCGTCATAACGTTTAATTCCAGAGGGACCAGCAATTCGGGCTATGCGTATCTGTCCGATTCGGGAAATACCGAGCATTACCGTGTGGGACCGCTGACGTCCGGAGCGATTAAATTGCAAAAATGGGGCGGAGGAACTTCATGGAAATGAAGCACAGACAAAAACACATTTCATTGAGATGCTCAAACAAAGGGTTTACCATGATCGAGCTGTTGGTTGCCATGGTGTTATCTCTTCTTGCACTGGGAGCCATTTATTCTACGTTTTTAAACCAGCAGAAATCATATGTGTTGCAGCAAGAGACCGCCGCTATGCATCAGAATATAAGGGCTGCCATGTTTTACATGCAGGGGGAAATCCGGATGGCAGGGTGTGATCCAAAAGGCAAGGGTATTTTCGGAATAACTACAGCGAATTACAATCAAATTACCTTTACAGAAGATGTCAACGATGGTGCTGGCGGGCAACCAGATGGAATTCTCAACCCCAATGAAACCCTCTCATATACATTGAACAATGGTAATTTGCTTAGAAATGGCGTGGTGGTGGCCCAGAATATAGATGCCATTAATTTTGTTTATTGGGGCAACGCTTCCCCGCCCAATGTGCTCAATGCCGGGCTCTCCAATGTGACCCCCGGAACCGAGAACCAAATCAGGATGGTGGAAATCACCATTGTGGCTCGGACAAACGATCCGTTGTTGTACGGCACCAAAAATAATAGAGCATATCTTAACCAGCAAGGTTCGCAGATTTATGTCGCGCCCAGTGACCATGTGAGCCGCAGACGTTTAACCTCTTATATTAAATGCCGAAACTTAGGCCTATAGGATGAAATCATGAGACAGGAGAACACATATACCGACAACACAACGACATCGATGAAAGCATTGAAAAGACAAGACGGTTTCACCCTAATCGAAGTGCTCATCGCCCTTACCATTTTTGCAGTGGGTCTGCTTGCCGTGGCTGCCATGCAGAACTCTGCCATCCTGATGAATTCCAACGCCGGCAAACTTACAGAGCTCAGTACATTGGGCATGGACCAGATTGAAAAACTATCAGCGTTGCCATTCAATGATCCCCTTTTGAATCCAGGGGGTCCTTATTCGAGTCCTTCGCCTTCGGGTGATTATACCATTTCTTACACTGTAGCTAATAACCCTGCTCCGATAACAAACTCCCTGAACATTACGGTAAGGGTTACCGGTAGAGGCAAGACAGCGATTTTTAGTTTTTACAAACCAAATGTTTAATCGAACTTAGGGGCTACGATCCGCCTGCCATTGCAGGGTAAGAGCAGGCAGGATTAATTGGAATGATGGAACATTGAAATATTAGAGGTAAATATCTTATGGGAAAAAAAATCAAGCTGGAAAATGAAAAAGGGTCTGTAACAGTATTGGCCGTGATCTTGCTGGTCTTGCTTACGCTTTTAGGTATGGCAGCGTTAAGTACTTCGAGCATTGAAACCCAGGTCGCAGGAAATGAGATGCGAAGTAAACTGGCGTTGTACGCCGCCGAATCCGGAGCAGCCTATGTGGCAAAGCGAACCGATTTATACGGCCCTGAGAATATCACACAAAGCAAGCCTCATTATTTTCCAAACGATCCGGATCCTTATGTACCGATTACCTCCCCCGCCCCTATTCCCGACGCAGAACCGATTAACGCGACTCAACAATCTTTTAATGGACAGGTTCAATACCAAACTGCTGCATCGCCACCCAGAGGATCGGGGTATGCGGTCGGTAAATTTAAATCCCATCAGTATGAGATGACTTGTAACGGATACAGTTCTCACAACACCCAAAAAATTATCATGATTGGATTTTATCGAATCGGATTTTAGAAAAGCAGGTGTGGGATTAGATTATGAAAACAGAGGAATTATTATGAAAAAAATAAGACATTACGGACTCATAGCATTGTCAGTCATATGTTGCCTTGTTTTTATGGGGTATCCGATTTTTGCCGATGATACCTGCGTTTTTTCGGTGACAGCCGATGACCTTCCTCCCAATATCGTACTTTTGCTGGATAGCGGGGCTGAGATGGAACAGATTGTCTGGCACTCGGATTTTAATAATAATACCGATTACACGCCAAATGTGATTACGGAGATTGAGGCGGGGCAGGATCCATTTAACGGTAATGGTTTTTTTAATGACAAGGGGTATGGTATTGTCAAATCAGGAGGTAGTTATTATTTGGTTAATGTCCCCGACGATATGCAGCTTGCACACCGTAATTTTTCGTTGAAGGCATTTTCTTCCGATCCTACTGCCAGAAAAGGTACCTGGATCATCAACGGAAAACCCCTGACCCTGCCGGCTGAACCGTCCACCGTGGCGGTCGATGGGATTATCGACAATGCATCTAATTTCAGGTATTCCAAGAATTACCTCAACTGGCTTTTCTTTCACGTAGATGTATCGACGATTGGCAATGGGGCGGATCTGCCGGCTGTGAGCCGTTTTTATGATGCCAAAAAGGCCATCATGACCGTTGCCAAGGGTACCGGCTACAAGGCGAAATTCAGTATTTACTACTTCGCAAATGAGGCAGGCGGATCGCAGGCACAGCCGCTTAAATTTGTGGTTAACGCCGATGGGACTTTAACGTCTGAATTTGTCAACAATATTAATAATATGCATACGGTCACCTATTCTCCGCTGGCCGAGGGGCTTTCGTCGATCGGGTATTATTTATCCTCACCTTCCTCAGGTGCTTCGGGCGGATATTGCCAGAAAAATTTTTGTATCGTCATTTCACCGGGTGTTTCCTCCGAAGATCAGGGAACACCCTCTCAACATGTACCGGACAGTCTGTCGGATTATGACGGAGACGGTGCCGACGGGGGAGTCGGGGAAGGGTATGTTAAAGCAGATAATACTCCCTATAAGATTCCCTTGAACCTGAACGGCTCCACCTATCTGGACGATGTTGCCTATTATCTGTATTCACACGATATCGTGGGAGATGCGCCATCCAGCGGCTCTCTCTGTTATGATTACATGACGAATTCTTTTTCTGTAGGTGACACCGTAACCGGTGGGTCTTCCGGAGCGACAGGAACCATTACCGCTGTAAATATGGATGCCACTGGTACATCCGGTTGTTTGGAGCTGAACAATTTGTCCGGAAATTTTTTAGATAATGAACCATTAACCGTTAATAGCGTTGTTTTCGCCATGGTGAACGGGTCCCTGTATACTTCGGGAGAAGGATTCCAGAACGTTCTCACCTATACCATCGGATTTATGAGTGATAGAGGAGGAGACCTCTTTTTGATCAACACCTCGAATAACGGAAACGGATACAAAAATCTTTACGACACTTCTGATGAGGATTACAGGAAATACCACTTTACCGCTCAATCCCCGAATGCACTGTCCGCGCAGCTTTTGGAGGCCGTGAACAATATCCTTACAAGAACCAGCACATTTATGGCACCGGTTGTTCCGGTAACACGGACCACCAGCGGAGACAAAATTTATATGGCCTTTTTTAAACCAAATAATGGAAATTTCTGGGAAGGAAATGTCACCAAATATGGGATATCGTCGGACAATCAGATCGTCGATGCCAATGGTAATCCGGCCACGTGGCCAAATGGCGCCATGAGGGACGATGCCGTGCCCTACTGGGCGACCATCGACTGGGCCAATGTTTCAAAAAGCAACTACCTTCCTATCGCAAGCCGGACTATTTATACCTGTCTGGACAATACGAATTTGACCTTATTTGACGCGGGCAATTTAAATTTGACAGCCACCATCCTTGGAAATCCAACAACCAGAACTACTGCAGATATCATCAACTATATTCGGGGAGCGGATATCCTCGATGAGGACGGGGATAATGATGTTACAGAATACAGAGCCATAATTACCGGAGATGTACTTCACAGCGAACCAGTAATTTTTCAGTACAGAAAATCTGACGGTAGTTCCAAGACAATGGTCTATTTTGGCTCAAACGACGGGATGCTTCATGCTGTTTTAGATACAACCGAGAGTTCAGGAACTCCGCCAACAGTGACTTCCGACGGTACGGAAAAATGGGGCTTTATCCCCCCTGACCAGTTGTCTCGCTTAAAAGATATGATAGAAGGTTTTGGTCATCAGAGTTATG
>JAOUGB010000307.1 GCA_029857875.1 Desulfobacteraceae bacterium
CGGGAAAATGATCACCGCCGCCGTGATGGGGTTGATTAAGAAATTCCGCTACATCCTTGTTACTCAAGGTCTTCTTCACATGCTTGAACCCGAAGAGATCGATGCGGTTATTGCCCACGAAATTGGACACATAAAGAAAAAGCATCTTCTTTTTTATCTCTTATTTTTTGTCGGCTACATGATCATCTCATACGCCACCTTTAACCTGCTGATTTATTCAATTGTCTTCTCGGAAACCATATACAAGTTCATAAACAGCACCGGCCTTGACCAAACTGCAGTAACCACATCAATTTTCAGCTTGGTCATTATCATCGTTTTTCTGATCTACTTTCGCTTTATTTTCGGCTATTTTATGCGTAATTTCGAGCGTCAGGCAGATACGTATGTTTACTCCCTTTTCGATAGTGCCAAACCGCTGATCTCGACATTTGAAAAAATTGCTGCAACCAGCGGAGAACACCCGGATAGGCCCAATTGGCACCATTTCAGTATCACAAAACGGATAGAATATTTAAAAAAATGCGAGTCAGACAAGATATGGATTACACGCCATGAAAACAAAATAAAGAAAAGTATTGCCGTTTATCTGGCAGGGATATTCCTGTTGTGTGGTGTGGGGTATAATCTAAATTTTGGTGAAACCAGTAAGAAGCTCAACAAACATTTTTTTCTAAAGATCATACAAAGAGAGATTGAAAAGACCCCTGACAATCCATTGCTTTACAGTACGCTGGGGGACCTTTACTACAGTAACCATAACTATCCTGAAACAATCAAGGCTTACGAACAATCGCTCAGGATCGATCTTGATAACCCCCAGGCGTTAAACAACCTTGCATGGCTCTATGCAACGTGTGAAATCGAAAGCTTTCGTAATCCGAAAAAAGCGCTGGAGCTTGCCAAAAGGGCTGTTCAACTCGAAGAATCTCCCCATATTCTCGACACACTCGCAGAGAGTTACTACGTTAACGGCCTGTTTGAACAGGCCATTACCACAGAGCGTCGGGCTCTTGAGATAACAACAAAAAATCGCGACTATTACAAAAAACAGCTCTTAAAATTTAAGCTTGCCATGAAAAAAACTGTCTTGCTTTAATTTTTTTATAATGATCACTTTATATTTTGGTGCCGTACGATAATGCATCAATGAAATATTTTGCCTTCCCGCCAGAGGCGGACAAAAAAAAATTATCTCGGCCTGCTAACTAAAAGGCTTTTTAGCAATATTGAAGTACGAAATTTGAGGCTTTATTTAATTTGACAGAACAGCAGCAATCATCTATAATTATATGAAATTAAATCTTAATTATACCACAAAGTTGGGAATAAAAGTTCAGAGCTTACAAGAGAAGACAAATGAAACTAAGAATAATGCTTATCGCTGCGGTCGTTTTCACGTTATCCCAAATTGGATGGGCTCAGGCTGCCAATTTAAGAGATGTGAGAACCGGTAAACATGAAAAATTCACCCGGGTTGTGTTCGAATTCCAAGACAACGTTCTATTCGAAAGCCCCGAGATTAAAGGAAAGGGAAAATTTTCCGTGGTTTTTCTTGACAGTTCTACAACCCTTCCGCGTCTCACATTATTCAAGACAGGCCCTATACAACTCGTTCACTCCATTGAATTTGTTCGGCAAAAATCTATTTTGATAGCCAATGTCCGGCTATCTTTTCCCTATTTCATACTCAAGGCGTTTCCTCTTTCCGGTCCCAACCGTATCGTTGTTGATGCATACCAGGTGTCTTCACCGCCTGAAAAATCCGAACAAAAGGAATCTTTACCTGAAAAACCTTCTACTGAAACGTCAAAAGCACCCGAAGAAAATGAACTAAAGAATGCCCCTCAAAAAGTTTTGGAAAAAACGGCCGACAGCCAATCCATAACACCCTTGGTCGTGGAAAAATCTGGATTGAAAGAAACGCAACCACCTGAAAAAGTCTTTTCTAACAAAGTGTCAAATCAAATACCCGACAAACACGTTGAATCACCCTCTTCAGCTAAAGGAAGCGCCATGACACAGATATATCTACTGGCCGCGTTGAATGTCCTCACAAGTGTTATTGTTGTATTGATGATTTTCATGCTATTGAAGAAAAAACACGTGATCGATTTTGGTCATGTTTTTGAAATTATGGAGTTTATAAAAACATCTGATAAAAATATTGAGACCATAGACGCTCAATTAAAAAACGCGTTTAAAGAATATGATGAATCTTGAATGTAGAGGATAACATGACTGAAAAAGTCCTGGAAGAAATAACCGTCGGCCTATCGGACGCGGAAAAAGATGATCTTGAAGAAATGATAAAGGCGTTCAGAAAAAAGCAGTCTGCCGCACCAGAACATCTGGCTTCCGAAGATGTACAAAAGCAGATATTTTCAATAAGTGAAAATCTTGCTCAATATGGTGATATTTTGCTGAAATTCGATACGAAATTAAAATTATTATATGGGATTTTACGCCTTTCGGATCAAAAGAACAGGATTATGAACCAGCGTATCGACGCAGTCATAGAACTCCTTAAAGGGCAAAATATTTTAACCGAAAAATAGGTTTTTCTGTTAAGCATTAACTGGAAGGAGACTAATGAACGACCGGATTGATAGACAGGACAGTGTTGCCACCCGCATCATCGATGGTTCTATTACCATCGATTCTGTTGAAGAATTCAAAGACCTGCTCAAAGCCTTTCCAAATAACCCGCGACTCCATAGAGTCTTTGCTGACCGGCTATTAGAAGAAAAATCAATAAATGCCGCCGAAGAATACAAGGCGTCAGCCAAACTTTTTATAGAAGCGGGCATGCCATTGCAGGCAATAACATGTAAAATCTTTGAGTGGCGAATCATCAGGCCGTCCAAAGAAGAAGGATTGGCCTTCCATTCAGACCTTTGTGAATGCAATCCACAAAACATAGAGGTGCAAAAGTTCTTCACCAAACTGGCGTATGAGGAAATGATCGCTTTAACGGCCAAGATTGTGCCTCATAATTATCCTGCCAATAGCATGCTGAAAAAATTTGGAGATGAAGAAAACGAGTTGTGCTTTGTCATATCCGGTGCATTGGAAGAGACCAATTACCATCGCCTTGAAGCAGATGAAAAGGTGAAAAAAAAATCTACGACCAATCTGATAGAAAGCGACATTTTTGGCGAGATTTATCCGTTTGAGGAGGATAAATTATCTGAATCAGATATTGAATCCATCACTCGCGTTGAACTGTTGAAAATTTCCAAATTAAAACTCACTGCACTTTGCGGAGAACATCCGAACCTTAATCTTCTTATGCGGAACCTGTGTAAATATCGTTTTGAATCTAACCGCGAAAGGCATTCAAAAACGATCAGAAAGGCAACCCGGCATCAATTACCCATGCAGGTCAATCTGAAAATTTTTCAAGAAGAAAGCGGGAAACCGCCTTTAAATCTATCCGGATTTACAGACGATATCTCTCTGGGTGGAACCTGTGTTGTCTTGGGGGCGAAATATCAAATCGGTGATATATCCCATTTAACCGGAAAAAATGTTAAGATTCAAATGAGTTTACCCATAGAATCTATCAGTCTCAATATCTTGGGCATTATTGTCTGGGGCAAGGAAATTCCTGTCGAGGGTAAAAATACAGCCATCGTTGGTGTTCAATTTAAAGAGATAAACCATGTTGACCGCGGAATATTGAAAGGCTACTGCTTTGGATCCGAAGCAGAACAAAATCTGATCTGGAGCTTGTGGAACTCGCTTATGGAAAAGTAATTCAAATTGCTGAATAGATTATTTTCCAATTTTGTTTACGATTAATTAGGGTCTTACTAATGTTTAAAAATAAGGTGCCAAGTGAAAGAGGAATTAAACACGGAAAATAAATCAACACCCAAGATAGTGGCTATCGGCGGGGGAAAAGGTGGTGCCGGAAAGAGTGTATTCAGTACGATTATGGCATTTTGGCTGGCCAGAACAGGCAATCGGACTGTTCTAATGGACGTCGACCTGGGCGGCGCCAATCTCCACACCCTCCTTGGCATTAAAAGCCCTGATAGGACGCTAAATGATTTTATTACAAGAAAATTTGAAGAATTAGAAGACATTTGTATTGATACCAGTGAAAAAAACCTTCGCCTCATCAGCGGGGCCAGTGATGTTCTTTCTCTGGCAAATCCCCACTTCAGCCAAAAAATCAAACTCATGACCCACCTGTCAAGGCTGGATGCCGATTATGTTGTGCTCGATCTTGGAGCTGGAACTTCCTTTAACGTTCTGGATTTCTTTCTAATCGCCCACAAAAAAATTATCGTCCTTACCCCGGAACCAACATCGATTCAGAATGCATATATATTTGTTCGCAATGCAGTATACCGAAAATTAAGCAGACTT
>JAOUGB010000308.1 GCA_029857875.1 Desulfobacteraceae bacterium
GTCACCTATGCGGAACGGCATCTGACGCAGTAGATGCGGTGATCCTCCTGAGGCGGATAAAAATTGGAAATCCCGTGGGTTTCAAATTCTTGAAGTTCAGAATGGCAGAATACCTTAAAAATATTAGCAAATTAACCATTTCAAAAATTTGAAACGCTCAGTTTAGGTTGGGTTAAGATGCCCCCTGCTCGTTTTCAGATTCTGCTTCGGTTTCTATTTTTTCCGCGTTAACTTCTGCTTGGCTCTTTTTTTTCGTTTCTTCGCTTTTTGGTGTCTTTGATGGAAACTCAAATCCAGGTTTCATGGCAAGTATGAGTTCATCAAGCTCTTTCCCCATAACGGTTTCTTTTTCAAGCAAACGATCCGATAAAGCATGAAGAATATCTAAATTTTCTTTTAAAATTTTCTCAGCGCGTTTATAAGCATTTTCAATCAGCTTATCGATTTCAGCATCAATTTTTCTTGCGGTTTCTTCAGAATAATCCCTGTGCTGAGCGATTTCCCGTCCAAGGAAGATGTGTTCTTCTTCTTTGGCATACGACATCGGACGTAGTTCATCACTCATACCCCAATTGCGTATCATTTTTTGAGCAATATCGGTTGCCCGTTTAATATCGTTAGAAGCACCGGTACTGATACGGTTAAAAACGATTTCTTCGGCAACCCGTCCGCCAAAAGCAACGGACAATTCACTTTCAAGCTGATCCTTATATTTAAAATCGCTCTCTTCAGGCAAAAACCACGTAATACCTGCAGCGCGTCCTCTTGGAATAATGGTGATCTTATTCACCGCATCGGTGCCCGGCAAAAAGCGGGCCACAAGGGAATGTCCTGCTTCATGATAGGCCGTTGTTTTTCGGTCTTCTTCCCTGATAACTTTTGATTTTCTTTCCAATCCCATGTAAACTTTGTCTTTAGCATCTTCCAGGTCAATCATATCAATCTTTTCTTTATTTCTCTTAGCGCCCAGAAGTGCCGCTTCATTGACAAGGTTTTCCAAATCAGCACCCGAAAATCCGGGGGTTCCTTTTGCCAGTACTGTAGGATTTACATCAGGTGCAATCGGCGTTTTCTTTAAATGAACTTTAAGAATTTTCTCGCGTCCCAAGATGTCCGGCAGTGGGACAACCACCTGGCGGTCAAAACGACCGGGACGCAAGAGGGCCGGATCGAGCACATCAGGACGGTTAGTGGCGGAAATAAGGATCACGCCCTCGTTTGATTCAAACCCGTCCATTTCCACCAGAAGCTGATTTAACGTCTGCTCTCTTTCGTCATGTCCCCCTCCGAGACCAGCACCTCTGTGCCTTCCAACAGCATCGATTTCATCGATGAATATAATGCATGGGGCATTCTTTTTGCCCTGAACAAACAGATCCCTGACACGAGATGCCCCGACGCCGACAAACATTTCTACGAAATCTGAACCACTGATATGAAAAAAAGGAACGTCAGCTTCACCTGCAATCGCCCGTGCAAGGAGGGTTTTTCCGGTGCCGGGGGATCCCATCAAAAGCACCCCTTTGGGTATCCTTCCTCCGAGACGAGTGAATTTCTTAGGTTCTCTTAAAAACTCGATAATTTCGCCAAGTTCTTCTTTGGCTTCATCGATTCCGGCAACATCTTCAAACGTCACTTTTTTCGATTGATCAGTTTGCAAACGGGCCCGGCTCTTACCAAAAGACATGGCTTTTCCGCCGCCGGCCTGCATCTGGCGCATAAAAAATATCCATACGCCGATCAGTACGATCATTGGAAACCATGACACAAGAACAGACATATACCATGGCGACTCGCTTTCAGGTTTGGCATTAATGGAAACGCCCTTCTCCCGAAGGATTTTGATCAGATCACTATCCTGGGGTGCATATATTTTGAAGCGATTGCGATTCGAATCTGTGACATAGAGCTCTTGACCCTGTATAACGACATCAGAAACGCGTTCACTATCCACCATGGCCAAAAATTCAGTATAACTGATGCTTGTTTCCGCCAGATGCTGTTGATTGAAAAGATTGTAAAGCATGATCATCATCAGTGTGATGACTATCCATAAAGCCAGATTTTTGTAAAAAGGATTCAAAAGTATTAACCCCCTTAAAAGACAATTAATGATACACCAATATTAATCATCATTGTGAATTAGGCAAGCAAAAGTTCCACCTTCAGTACATTTCTGCTTGAAGGCGTCAATTTAACAGACTCATCAATTCTATGGCCGACCACCCAGATTATTTTCCCTCGGCTCAAAAGTATAGGGCATTTTATCCGGTCACTTCGAGGTACTTTTTTGTCAATAAAAAATTTTTTTAGCTTTTGCATTCCTCCCACTCCCAATGGTTTAAAAGCGTCTCCCGGCCGAAAATTCCTTATTTTTATGGGAAAACTTAAAGTGTCCTTATCAAAAAAACCGGTGTGTTGTCCAGTATAACGATAATCGGGTACCTTTTTCATACGCATTTCAGTAAATTTAATGGTCGCCCCTATTTCTCTTATAAACACAGATTCAGGTTTTTCTATCTGATATTCAAACGTAAACGTGTCTGAATGGATGTATTTTTCACTAACGTCACTTAACATGCGTTTTCCTTTAAACACATAGAGTGCATCCCGGTCTCTTTGAATTCTAATACGGTCAGGAAGGTCCACTTGTCCATAAGCCGGTCTTTTCTCTAAAAGCCCGATTACAGAACTGATATTTACAAATCGAATACGCCTTAAGTCCCCCTTAATTTTTTCAATTGTCATTCTAATGATCCGCCTTTGCAGTGCGCGGTGGTATTGATTAAGCATCGAAACAGAGAGGATGATATAATTTTCCTGAACATCTAGTACGGTTTTTTCATAAAAAGGATGAACAACATCGTCAATCCATTCTTCCTCGGATCTTATAATTGACGAAAGCCGGTTTAGTGTTTCAGATATTTTTGGATTGTACGCTGTTTTTAACAAGGGAATTAAATCATGACGCACTCTGTTCCTAAAGTGCTTTGTATCCGTGTTAGATGCGTCAGAAACATATTTTAATTTATTTTGACTTAAAAAATCAATGATTTCGGATCGATTTAACTTTATCAACGGGCGGATAATCTTATGGTCCCTTACGGGAGGTATGCCTGAAAGACCCTGTGTTCCACTTCCTCGAAAAAGATTCATCAAAATAAGTTCCGCATTGTCATCAGAATGATGTCCAACTGCAATTTTGTTGTACTGCATTGTATTCGCGACATTATTTAAAAAGGTATAGCGAACACGCCGGGCAGCTTCTTCTATAGAAAGTTTGTTTTCGATCCGATACTTTCGAACATCCTTTTTATGAGTGTAACAGGGCAAATCATACTTTTTGGCAAGAATTTCAACAAACTGAGCATCCTTATCCGAATCATTCCGGCGGAGGCAGTGATTTAAATGGGCAACACCCAGTTTGAGAGAAAAACGGGGCGCAATTAAGAAGAGTACATGAAGCAGAGCAACTGAATCGGGTCCTCCGGACACGCCAATAACAACCGAATCTTTCGGTTTAAGCATTCCATAAATTGCAATGGTTTTTTCAACAGTTTGTAATAACTTACTCAAGTTTACCATCCTGATATGGTTGATAATCCTTTGAAGCAGCGAGTTGAAAGAAATTTATTCTTGTCCGCCCTCCAGAGGCGGCTAAACCTCACCGCCCCGCAAGCGGGATCTTCGACAAAGCGGCATCTTCGACCGGCGGAAAGGAAAAACATTTCACAGGGGACAGACAAATCAATCCATTAATTATTATATTATAATTCAGTGGCTTATATATACAACATCCGTTCAAATTATGATATAGTGGTTTGTGGTTGTCAATAAAAAACACGAAAATCGTTTCCTATAATTCGTTTCATTTTTTACCTTGAAAAAATTTTTTATCGATTATATTCATAATAACGGTTGTGCTAGGCGGGGAGCTAGCGGTGCCCTTTTCCCGAAATCCGCTTCATGCGGGGCTGAATTCCCTCTTAAGGGTTTGAACCTGGAAGCCTATAGGCCAATCTGATCGGCCGCCGCGCAACAGACGGTTACGAACCTCGTCAGGTCCGGAAGGAAGCAGCGATAAGTAATGCGGTCTGTGTCGTGGATTGATCCCGGTCAATTTTTTGGCTTGTTATATTTCAGTAAGGATTCGAGAGGGGGTGCACAACCGATTTTTTCCCATAATTTTTCACACTGCCCTTGTGTTCTCTAAATTCCCGAACCTATAATATAAAATTCCTATTTCCGGCTTGACAATATTCCAGATAGTCTTATTTTTTTAGCGTTGTTCTAATATTAGCCCTAAACTTTATTGACTGAGTGACAAATATTCAAAAAAATCAGGAGAAAACATCGCTGATGGGAAAAAAAA
>JAOUGB010000309.1 GCA_029857875.1 Desulfobacteraceae bacterium
CAAAGGAAACTCGGTCGCCTTCATTGAGGGATTTAAAACCGGCTGCATTGATTGCAGAATGATGAACAAACACATCTGCTCCGTCTTCCTGCTCAATGAATCCGAACCCTTTATGGTCATTAAACCACTTAACAGTTCCATTAGTCATGATAACATCCTCCTTTCTTAAAAATTTTCAACGTTACAAACTGGAGGGTGCCACTTTGACAAATGGATTTTTCCTTCAGAGAGAAACCGTCCCACAGATTAAGCAGGACTTAATTGATTAAATAACAATAATCATTATTTAGAGAGAAAGCAACCTAATTGTTTGTTTTTTTTAAAAAAATTGGGGATACGCATTTAAACATACAAAAACAAAATGTTAAGCGAAAACAAAAAATAGCTTCTATCAACTCTGTTTTAATATTTCTCTGAATTATGCCGATAGTCCATCCCATTTTTTGTGAAAATGTCAAGTTCAAGTTTGGATTTTCACAAAATGCTGGTTTCAATTTAAAGATTACAAAAAAGAATGTCATAACTTTTTTGTAAAAACGTCCTGCCGGAAGGAATTTTTAAGTGTTCCTCAAAATCGAGGGCCTTTTGGCGATCTGTGAAAGCAATGGCTGCTTTAATTCGCCAAGATTTGCCTGAAAACTTTAATGGGTATATGTTGGAGGTATATGATATTTTAGAGGTTATGCAACCTCCTTATTTGCGCTTAAGATTCATTCATACCAGTAGCATCTCTGAATTGAGCATTTACTCTTCCAGCAGAAACAGCCATTACAATAGATTGTGCAGCACCAATTTCATCATCGCTGATTCCCTCTTCCTTAGCCACGCTAAGGTAATGTTCCATTCAAGGGTAACAAGCAAATGCCATGGCAGATGCAAAATGAATCAATAAAGTCGTTTTGGGATCAAGAATATCATTATTCCGTGCAGAATCGTAAAAGGAACGATATGCTTGTTTTTGCTTTTCTGGCAGCATGTACTCCTCCTTATATTAATTTTAACAATCTTAATCATTGGATATGTTTTTTACTCGCAAACTAAATATTAATCAATTACAGATACATTGAGATAATCAACTAAACGCGTAATATCATTCTTCACTATTCCAGCACTATGATTTGAGCCTCGGCCATATACACAGTCACATTCATTTTGGCGAGATCAATTTGTTATTTTGCAAATCATTAATCACAACCTTGATCACATCATTAATGATTTGATCTTTTGAGTCTTTGCTCAATGTTTTTGATTGCCCAGACCAAATGAGTTTTTCTGTTTTTACATCGTACAAATTTGTTTCCAATCGGATGGTTTTGATTGTGCTTGAATAACCCGGATCACGCGCATAACTGTATGTGTATCGGCTATGATAAAAACCGTAATAGCCTCTGTGTGCATCACCTCCTCGTGTGAAGGCTTCTTTATCTTCTTTATCAATCAAGTGCGTAATGATCACAGCATCATTTTTAAATTGATTGACAGCATTTAATATCGTCTCTTTTTTCAGTTCTAAATCTGAAGGCATAGGTATGGCATCTTCACTTGAGATAGCTTCAACTCCAGCTGATTTTAACTGTGCAACGAATTTTCGCTCAAAAGATCGCCGAGAATCTTCATTGCCCGTTATTGCAATTACAAGAATATTAGATACGGGTTTTCCTTTATAGGCCTCAGTTGCTTGCTTTTGGGTGAGTTCTGTCCCGGCGCAAGAAATAATCAGAAAAACAAAAGAAAACAAATAGCCAAACCATTTAACAGAACTTTGTTTCATTAAACTCCTCCTAACCGTAAAAGTGCCTAATTGCAGACGCCCCTTGCCATAGTGGTCAATGACCAATATCAACCTACACAAGAGTGGAATACAATAGATAGTGTTGATTCTAAGAATCATGGAGAATCACACCTTCAAAGAAACACCATTGCCATTCCTATTTATCCACCCGTTCTTTCAATTCTTTTCCACATTTAAAAAACGGAAGCTTCTTGGGTTTGATCTTGACCTGTTTACCGGTTTTTGGATTTCTGCCGGTGTATGATTTGTATTTTTTGACAGTCTCGGCAGGTATCTATTCCTCATCTTCGGGATAAAACGTAAAGCCTGTTGTTGATTTTTTGGCAAAGAATTTTAGAAAGTTGACTTCCTTTATTTCTTCCAAATTAATTGTCGGACGATCAGCTTTTTCATTTAATACGGTATCCCTTAAATTAGGATTTTGGTGAATTAAGATGATAGCAATTTTTTCAGCCTCTTGTGGGTTCTCTGCCTTTACAAATTTCGTTGCATAAAACCCAAACTTTTTGAGTTCACCGTCAAGATTGAGGAGGAAATTCTTCCCATGGAGTTTAACCTTGAATCTTTTCATCAAATTCTCTTTTCCGGCTGACATTAGATATTAAATAGTCGGCGTGATAACTGGTACTTTTGCCGGTACGCCAACTGAAAGTCAATTGATTCTGATTACATATACCATTAAAGTGAAATAGGCAAACCCCGAAAAAGGATTTGCCCTTTTTGAAAAACGATATCACACGAATTTTTATAGACATGATACGTGTGTTTTAATTGCAGAACACACAAGTTTCGAATTGATGGTTCATATCGAAATCGTAACCATATTAAAGGGATATGGATTGAAGGTTTAAGAAGGCAGAAATTGTGAATTTTAGATCTAAAGGCTGGAACACAATTAAACTTTCATTCCAAAGAAGTTAATCAGAATATTGTTTAACCCCCGCCGAAGGATTGCATAGGAATAGTTCCGCTTAGCCACCTCATAATTATGATTTACCATTCTCTCTCTTCTTTTGCGCGATTTTAAAAATTCCCTTACGTTTTGAACATTTTTTTTGGTGAGAAAGCCGTCCATGACAATCAGATCGAACCCATTAGGCTCAATATCTCTTACAAATGTAGCGTACCGGTTAATCAATAGTGGCTTTTTAAAATAAACAGCCTCAAGAAACGCATTGCCAAATCCTTCATGCAGGCTGGGATAGGTAATGAAATCGGCATGAGGATAAATATCCCAAAGTGTCGGCTTACCCTTGTTATTCTCTTGATTATTTATTGGGTCTAAGACGCGCGTTTTCACTAATCTTAGATCAACCCCTCGTTCACGAGCTGTTTCTTGAAGCCACTCAGCATATTCATATCCTTCATCGCCTGCTTCATGGGAGATGACCAGCTTGTATCGAGGATCTTTCAAATCTTCGACCAAATCTATGGCATGTTCAATTCCCTTGCGCTGTATAATACGTGTCGGTTGTAGAATTATTCGGTCTTGCGGCCCAAGTTCCAATGATTCGCGGAAAGCTATGGTTTGATCTTCATCCACTACCGGCGGGTTCTCAAAATCCAGAACGTTGGGAATTATCGTAGAGGAAATCCCTGTTCGAAGTGCAAGCTCTTCTTTGGCTGCGGAATTAATAACTACATGTTCGATATTATTCAAGCTGGGAGGAAACGCCATGCGCAAGTAATCTCCCACGGCATTTACGGTAAACCGTGTCCTTTCCCAATAAAAATCATGGTGATGGGCAATCATGGGAATCTGAGTTTCTGCGACAATTTCGGTCAAGGCGATTCCCAAAGGGATATGCAACGGAATGGTAAGTGCATTCTGGGCAATAAGAAGGTCCAAACTAAATTGTGAAATAAATTCTCGAATCTGAATCTTCAAAAGTACCTTTAGATCATGAATTATATCAGTCACGGCAGCGCTTCGAACTTTGTGCCCAAATATCCGTTCATTGATCCACTGATTCTTTTCATGCTTAAAGTGCGCTTCAGGAACAAGAAAACTCTTTTGAGGGTCCCTGTCCAATTCACCAGCAAACCAGAAACAGCTATGGCCGATTTTTCTTAAAACTTCCGACCACTTGCTGGTTTCCATTGTAACTCCGTCTGTGCCTGAAAAGCGTGTGGAAATAAAGCCAATGTTTTTAACCATGGTCATTATTTTATCTCCTTACATCGGAATTTGTTGTCATTATGGTACCTTAAATGATTCCAAATAATTCGTAAAAACATCATCTTTGAATGTGGTATCTTGCCAAAACATGAAATCCATTAAAATCAATAGATATCAAATTTGATCCGTAAATATCAAGTCAAGATCGTTTTTCAGATATCCATTTCAAACCTCAGGTCTGGCATTTGTTGAGATACATTGAGAGTACCTTATAAAAATCGGATTTGTCAAAGATAGTGTTTTTATCCAAAACAGGACTTATGCTTGACTTGTGATATGGTATTACGTTATCTCAAAAAATTCAGGTGTTTGATATCTGTTAGGAATTGCAGATATCCCCAACGGTGAATAGCTCTCAAATAATAAAATAAAGTGGCATGGTGATGACCTAAAAGG
>JAOUGB010000006.1 GCA_029857875.1 Desulfobacteraceae bacterium
AAATCCACCCATTATTACATTGAAAAAGTGTTTAAATATTATAAGTTGTACAAAAACCAGATGACAGAGAAAATGAAAAAAGTTTAATCTGGTTGTTTATCGTTTTAAAATTCTCTTATCAAAGTCTTTTTGAACCCCTTTTTCGATTTCTTCAGGAAATATTCAGGCTAAAACCCCAAATCCTTGTTAATCAGGATAATTTTCACCCTTTTTTTGGGGAATGACTTTTCTGTAATTGTCCAGGTGTTGCATATACGATCCGGGCTTTTACAATCCTCACAAAATGATGTTTTGGCACAGGGTGTTTTTTTGTCAAGTCGCATGGTGTTGACCGGGGCCGCATAATTTTTAATACGGAACATGGCCTCATCCAGATCCGGAACGATCTTGTTACGACCGACAAGAATAATGACATTTTTGGGTCCAAAAGTGAGTGCACCCACCCGGTTACCGATCATATCCAGATTGACAAGCTGCCCGGTTTCGGTCACCGCGTTGCTTCCGGTAATAAAAAGGTCGACCAGCAGTGACTGCCGACGCCGTTCCAGACTTTCTTCAGGAGACAGGGTTTTGTCATACGTATCCAGTACGTTAAGATCATTGTCGTTTTTGAGAACATCATAAAGTCCGGTGGCAACAAATGTTAAAGATCCGCCCCAAGAGACACTTTTGGGTGCTATCTCGAGGATTATTTTTTCAAGCACAATCGATTTGGCTTCATCGGTGTTTTCCGCTACAAAGACTTCAAAATTATTTTCGGTCAGGGTTTCTTTAAGTTCCGTCAACCTGGTTTTCCAGTAGTTCTCAATGGGATTTTCCATAACATTCCTCCTGTTTCAGATTTGGTTATTGACATCATTAAATCGTTAAGAGTTTGTTCTTGATTATATCTGTGTATCATATTTAAAGGGGCTTGACCGTTTTAAATGGAGATGCTATCAGTCCATACCCGAATATTCAATCTGTTTAACAACAAGCCATCTCAAAAATACATCTAACGCCCAATTACGGTGTTGCGAGCCTCTTCAAAATGCTCACATACTCCCGTGTATGCTGCGCTTTTTCATCGGCTCGCGCCTTGTCCTTGAACGTAATCCGCATTTTTGCGATGGCTTGAAAACAGAATTTTTTTTCAACAATAAAAATTGATGAGGTGCGTAATGAAAAGGATCATCTATCTTGGAATTATTCTATCTGTTCTAATGCTTTTTGCATGCGGAAAAGCCACCGTTGAAGATGTGGCCAAGGATTATGTAAAAAAACAGTGTGCATTCGATAACGATTTCAAAATTGATACATCAAAATTAAAATATACTGTCACGAAAAAAGAAGGCAACAGGGCCACTGTAAAAGTTTTGGGTACAATTAATTTTGACGGCCAGCTCTTTTTGGTCAAACAAGGTAAAAAATGGAAAATCAGCAAAAAAGAAGATTTATATGCCACACAGAAAACAGTAGCTTCACCTACCGAACAAAAAAAGGCAGTTTCACATACTGAGCAAACAACTTCGTATAAACAAACCGCGCATAAATAAATTGCAGTCTTTTTTTTGCACCACCTGGCCGCGGCACTTACTTTTGTAGGGAAGCCACTTTGCCAATATCGTTACACGGGGAAGCAAACCCCGTGAACACGTACTCCGAATATTGCTAAAAAGCCAATAATGTAGAGGGCCGAAATAAATTTGTTCTTGTCCGCCCTCCAGAGGCGGATAAACCTCACCGCCCCGCAAGCGGGATCTTCGACAAAGCGGTATCTTCGACCGGCGGAAAGGCAAAATCATAATATTTGAGGGGTTCAAATCTTTACATATTCATCATATTGGCCATTTTATCCGACAATGCCTGTTAATATTCCAGAATCATTAGGAGAGTCGAAATAAATACGTTGAAAATCCCTGACGCCGGCATCGGTGAGCATGGTTATGAGTTGTTCTTCTGAATAGGCCTGTCCGCCGGATGTACCCAAGAGCATGTTTAAGGAAAACAATGCCGGGAAAAGCGGACCGTCCATGGTATTGTTTAAAATGAACTCATGAATGATGATCAAGCCGCCGGGTTGAAGGGTGGAAACGGCCTTTCGAACGATATTACGGGCGTCTTCGAAACTTTCTCCATGGAGAATATGTGACAACCAAGCCACATCAAAGACCCCATCGATATCTTCTTCGAGATAGTCTGAATCCTTGAAATTGATTCGATCCTGCAAATTAAATTTGGCAATGGTCTTTTCAGCAAAGGGTCGTGTGGTTGGAAGATCATAAACAGTGGATTTAAGCTGTGGATTGTTCAAACAGAAATGAATGGCATAAGTTCCAGGGCCACCCCCCAAATCGAGCAGATGATGCCGATTGGAAAGATCTATTTTCGGGACCAGAACCGGTGCCAGATTCATCGCAAGATTGAACATTCCCATAAGGAAGCTTTCCCTTCTTTCTTCGTCGGTATGCGAGACTCTTCCTCTCACGGGTTGGCCTGTTCGAACAGCAACATCCAGCCTGTTCCACGAATCCACCAGATGATAATGATGCATGATGATATGACCGATATACCGGAAAGAGTTTTTGACAAGAAACGCCAGGCTTAATGGCGTGTTTGAATAGGTGTTTTCTTTTTTTTCCAGTAACTCCATGGCCGAGAGGGCATTCAGAAGCATCTCAACCCCTCTTTGGTTACCATACATCATATCCGATACATCTTTGCTTTTCAGACGACTGTTACCGATGATGGTAAAAATATCAAGTTTAACCGCGGCATGGAGTGTACATGTTTGCCAGTAACTTCCTGATATTTCTAATAAATGCCCAGGACTCATTTCTTGTTTGTTCATCGTTTCGATACTATCTCATTAAGGATTGTTTTTTTGAGTCAGTCAATTTTAAAGTGAAAGTGCGGTGCTGCATCCCGAGGTGCAGTGGTTTACCCGCCTGAGGCGGGCAAGATTCCGAAAACCCCGTAATTTGTTAAAGCGCAGCAGGAATCCCGCCATAGCGGAGCTTGCGAGAGTTTCATAAAATCATTACAAGATTTTATTTTAAACTTTAACACATATATCACATTTTATTCAATTCCAAATATTTTTTCAGGCATAAAGATTCAGGTATCCTTCCGTACAAAAAAGTTGGGCGGTTGGAATAAAAGAGTTGAAAAATTATGTGAAAAACGCTTTACATTTTACAGCCATGAATTATTGTCATGGCTAATAAGATTGTAATGTGGATTTTTATCGAAATCTAAAAATTCGATATGCTCACGTATAAACTTTATCTCCTGCCACAGGCGGGACCACATGGTGTTTAAAAAACTTTTAATTATTTCATTTAATTGGGTGTTTATCATGGTTTTTTTAATACCCCATCCGCTTGTGGTGGGGTAAACATGCGGAAGAGGCTTTTGGGGAGAAACAACGTGTCTTCCCAATATTAAAAGGGCCTTTTTCACTTTGATACCCCGCCTGCTTGCAGCGGGGAAATTCATTAGACCGTATCCAGGAGAGACGATGGCAGAGAACTTGAATATCCCGGACGAGCTTCAAGGAACTTTTAAGCGTTTGATGTATCGGGTACCCGAAAAACTTAGAAGTGACAGTCATACCCAAAAAATCATTCAATTATATTTAAAAATGGGGGGTGAGAAGCTGGCGAAACAACATATCGAGATCATCAAATTGCGTGTTCGTGAAGAGGAACGCCAAAACAAAGCTGGAGACAATGCTTCGGAAAAATCCGATATCGGGGATGATTCCATCGATCCTTTTTACTCGGAGTTTGACAGTTTGTGATTTGTGTTTAAGTAATTGAATAGGCTGAATCAATTGATTTATCGAGAGGATATAGATAAATTATCTGATTACATGGTGTTTTTTAGAAAAGGAGAGATACCCAGGTATATGCCGAACAGAACCATGAATAGTGCACAAAACATTAGAATTCCGTAATATGCTTTTCGGTTCATATGCCTTAAACCAAAGAATGCAAGTGTTGAAACAAGTAAATACCAAATCAGATCTCCAGCTTCATGCCCTAAAAAAAATGCTAAAAGTTTTGGCCATTTTTTGAAAGATATATTAAACTGGATCATAAAGGCAAACCCTATTGTGGCCCACCATACCCACCAATAAGGGTTTGACATGGAAACCATAATACCTCCGATGATAGGATTTTCGATACCTTTATTTTCAATCAGCCCAGGATCTTTGTTGAGTTCGTCTCGTGAATTCAGGAAGTTGGTAGAAATATTTCCATTAACTATATCCCTTATGATAGATGCTCCAAAAAGTATAAGTATGAGACCTCCTGAAACGCCAATAATGCGGACAACAGCAATGTTTTTCAAAACAAAAGAAAAACCGAGAAGCAAAAGAATGATAATACCCATTTCGAGGATTGCATGTCCTGTTATGATCCAAAGCCCCATCAGGTAACCGCGCCTGTTTGTTTTGGCCGATTTAATAATGGTATAGGTTAGCAGGGGGCCGGGCGACATGGCTCCGGTTAATGCTACAAGGAATGAAAAAGAAAAAATCAGCCAGAATTCAGAGAGAAAGTTAATAAATCCGTTGAACATGTTCTAACCAATCCCATTTTTACGGTAGTAAAAGGAGTTTCTCCATGAAAGAGAGCAAAAACATTGAATTTCAACTGCCGGAAGATCTAAAAAAATGCGTTGAATTCCACGGACATCTTTGTCCGGGGCTCATATATGGTTACATGGTTGCTAAAGCAGCCATGGATCTTCTCAAACTCAACCGATCAAGGGATGAAGAGGTCGTTGCCATCAGTGAAAATGATTCATGCGCGGTTGACGCATTACAAATCCTTCTGGGGACCTCAATCGGCAAGGGCAACCTCATCTTAAAAGACTACGGAAAAAATGTATATACCATCTTGAACCGCCAAAACAAGAAGGCTTACCGCTTTTCACGTAAAAAACATTATCAATATCAGGGTAAACCCAAAGACGAATTTTTTCAACTTGATGCAGCTATTTCTTCAGGCACTGCAACGGAAAAAGATAAACGTCGCCATAAGATGCTGAAATCAGATGATCTTCTCCAAAGACCGTTTGACGATATTTTTTCCACACAAAAAGTTGACTGTGTTATGCCGCCTTATGCACCATTGGCACGCTCAGAAGCCTGTGCAACGTGCGGTGAAATGACCATGTCGACCAAAATGGTTGAGACAGAAAACGGTAAGTATTTGTGTATCCCCTGTGCTACCTAGTGTCCATCCGTAAATGGTCTTTTTGCTCAATCCGCCGGAGGCGGACAAGTCTCTGCGCTTGCCCCGTGAAATGCAGAGCTTATTTCACTGGGGTTATGCTCAAAAAATAATCCTCGGAATATTATACATATGCCTGTGGTTATTTTTTTTGCATGCCCCTCCGGGGCGTAGGCGCTACGGGCCGGAGGCTTGATCTTGAACAAAAATTCTCATTTATGGGTGGACACTACCTAAAATCTGAATCATGCATGAAAATTAATATGAGTCTTTATAATTCTTCGACTCGTGCAAGATTCTGGAATTATTTTCTTGGAACAATCATAAAAAAGGGCAACACACATGATGTGTTGCCCTTGAAACAGAATTGGTTAGATGCTTAACCGCAGGTACTTGTTGTTCCGCAGCCTGAACATCCTGCCCCAAAATCTATGGAACAATCGAGTTTAAAACCCATTTCAGAAAAATCCACCTTTATAGGTTTTGCCTTTTCCATGAAATCTTTATCGACAATATATCGAAAACCGTCTATATCGAAGACATCGTCTGTGGCTTTTGGCTCATCCAGAGCCATGGCAAGTGATGGACCGCCTCAGCCGCCTGAATTTAAAAAAATTCGAATGGGTGACACTTCTTTACCTTTGAAATATTCAGCAATCTGTTTTGTAGCTACCTCTGTGACTTCAACCATTATTTTCTCCTTTTTTCATAATAATCTATGTGTCCAACCTGGAATAGAATTTACACAAAAATAGTGCCGACAATGGGATTTGTCAATAAAAGACGTTTTAAAATATCAATTTTCATACTGATAAATGTATAAAAATATTCTGAAACGGTAATATGCATTCTGGATGAACTTAAAGTGAATATTTTTTCGAATTGTTTTTTAAATTAAAAATTTCCCAGCCTGCTACGCTGTATTGGTGTTGATGAAAATTATATTGTAGTCACCCATTTCCGGTGAGATAATTTTTATCCAAAGACCCAAAAACAACCGGAAGCGATTCCATGTCCGGTGGCTTATATCCAAAGACAATTTCAAGAAAAACCATTGTGATGCGAAATGTGGCACCCCACAGTATCTCATTGTTATCCTTGCCCTTTTGGATAAAACAAGGATAGTCTATCACGTCTGGATTTTTTCCATCCCCGCGGGATGTTTCAATTTGCAGCCTATACCGAGCATAATGAGAGGGGTTCAATAAATTTTGGAGTGGAATGTAAACAACCCTTTCTACTTCCCAGTTTGGGATAAATTGCTTTTGATGGTTGATCCAGCAAACCATTGGATAAATCACCCTGTGAAACATGATGAGCTGCTGAGGCGGAAGCGGCCCTAAAAATTTAACCCCAAGAGGGTTCAAACGCATTTCTTCAAAGCCCTCTCGCAAACACGTGGCAAACAAAAGGGCCATATTTTGGGCTTCTTGACGCCGTTGTTTGTGCCACAGCTGCCAATACTGCCAACGAGTGAGAGGAGAACCCGGCAAATACAAAATTTTTGATAAAAAGGTATCAACGCGGGACGATATGCTTCCTCCTGGACAGCATAAGTCTCCAGGTTGTTTCACCTTTAAGGAGCGTTTGTTCAAAATCAAACATGGCCCACTGGAAAAGTCTTTTTCTTTACAATGCATGCCGAGCAAAAAGAGCACGGCCGATGTCGTGGAAGAATTCGTAACGTCTTTTGAAAAAATACGATCATGACGGTTTTTTTCATAGAGTCTATGTATTACCCGATCAATAAAATCTGGCGTTTTCCCGAAAGATTTCATAATTTCATTCATTTCCTGATATTGCCCAATAAAATTAACTTCAAACCTATACCATGAAAATGTACAAACAATAAGCTTTATTGCTACAAAGAAATATTTTGCCTTCTCGCCAGTCGAAGATGCCGCTTTGTCGAAGATCCCGCTTGCGGGGCGGTGAGGCGGACAAGAAAAAAATATCCATGGAGCGATTTAACAAATAAAAACACCCCGACCCCTGAATTATTCATTCTTGTTCATTCTTGCACTTTTTGCAAGTTTGGGTTATGTCGCATGCTCAATATACTTTAGGAGAGACGTTATGAAAGTGATTAAAATCGGTGGTGGCTGTCTAAAAGGGAAAAAGAATATCGAGAAGATTATCGAACTGATTGCCGATCGTGGCCGGGGTCATATTTTTGTGGTTTCTGCCCTTAACGGGGTTACTGATTTTCTCATTGACAGCATGTCAGTGGCACTTGAGAGTGACAAGAATATACCCAATATCATGAGTCTGTTAAATAACAAACATATGCTCATCGCCCGTCATCTTATGCCCAAAGGCAACATCCAAAAAAAATTTAAGAGGGATCTAAACAAATCTTTAAGTAAACTCGAGCGCCTTTATTATGGTCTCAGTTTTACCCGGGAAACCACACCGAGAATTCTGGATATTATCAGCAGTTTCGGTGAGCGTTTTTCCGCACTACTTCTTTCCAGTGTGCTTCGATCCATGGGTGTTCAGGCCACCTGCCGTATGCCTGACAAAATCGGCCTGATTACCGACGGCAAGTTTGGTGACGCTACGGTCAATTTGCGCAAAACAACCCATAATTTTCAGAAGAATCTAAAGCCATTAATGAAGCGGAACATTGTTCTATTTATTCCAGGCTTCTTTGGGGTGAGCGAAGACGGCGACATCACAACATTCGGTCGAGGCGGCAGTGATTATTCATCGGCGGTGGTGGCTGCAGCGATGAAAGCGGATATTCTGGAAGTCTGGAAAGATGTTGATGGTTATATGAGCGCTGATCCGGATTTTGTTCCAAAAGCACAACTTATCCCGAGACTATCTTATGACGAAGCTGCTGAACTTTCTTATTTTGGCGCTAAAATCCTTCACCCGAGAACAGTGGAACCACTAAGAAGCAGTCGTATAAATATTGCCATCAAAAACACTTTGAACCCGGACGCCACAGGGAGTCTGATTACCGCAAGAAGCCAAAAATCAAAAAATATCATAAAGAGCGTGGCCCATGACGACGATATCGGTATCATTAAGGTTCATGCTTCGGGGGTTGGTGCTCGACTGGGCATTCTTTCTATCGTTTCCAAGCAAATCGCTGAAAGCGGCATTAATATTAAATCTGTAGTGACGTCTCAAACCTGCATCAGCTTGCTGCTTGCTTTGAAGGATTTGGAGCCCGGTTGTCGCGCTATTAAATCAATTCATCCTAAGCCTCATCAGCGGTTAGAAAAGATTGAAGATGTGGCGCTGGTAAGTATTGTTGGCGCCGGACTCATTCAAAGCAAAGGGATTGCGGCAAAATGCTTTTCGGCCGTTGCTGAATGCGGCGTCAATGTTGAGATGATTTCATTCGGACCTTCTCCGGTGGCCCTCTATTTTTTGGTGCGCAACAAGGATTTACACTGTGCGGTCAATGCTATCCATAATAAATTTTTCCCCAAAGGGCTCTAAACGTTTTTGGCTTTCAAACGACCCGATTTGACAAAAGCGTCTATACATAGCAATTTAACTTTTAGGATATTATCGCTTTTCAATTCTTTATAATTATTCAATTCAGGAGAATCCGGGGGAGGTATAATATGTCGAGAACATTACCGGATGATTTTTTTAAATGGCTTGTGGAGTTGCGTCGCTGGTTTCACCAATTCCCGGAACCGGCTTACAAGGAAGTGAAAACCGCAGCTAAAATTTGTGAAACTTTAGATACCCTCAAGGTACCTTTTCAGGCGGGTGTGGGGGGAACCGGTGTGGTGGCGAAGCTGCGTGCAAAACGCACTGGACCTATGGTTGCATTCCGGGCGGATATGGATGCCCTGACGCTGGAAGAAAAAAATGATGTTCCCTACAAATCCCGGAATCAGGGATTTATGCATGCCTGCGGACATGACGGGCATATGACCATTGCCCTGGGTGTCATTCGATGGTTGATTGAAAACCGATGGTCTCATAACGGTTGCGGTGAAATTGTATTTATATTTCAGCCTGCTGAAGAAGGGGGAGCAGGCGCCAAGGCTATGCTTCAATCAGGTATTTTTGATGCCGAGCCGATAAAAGCTGTTTTTGCCGGGCACATGTATCCTGAACTGCCTATGGGACATATTAGACTTGCACCTGAGATCAGTAATGCTGCTGCAGACAGTCTTTTCATCCGTTTAAAAGGCAAGGGCGGGCATGGTGCCCATCCGCACCACTGTAAAGATCCTATTGTCGCAGGAGCGTATCTTATTACACAACTGCAGTCGATTATAAGCCGCGAACTTCCACCCCTTGAAAACGCAGTGATTAGCATCGGACGTTTTCAGGCGGGAACAGCGTCAAACATCATCCCTGAGGAAGCTGTTTTGGAGGGTACCCTGCGAACCCTGAAACCGGATATTCGTATAGAGATAATAAAGCGCCTTGAAGATATGGTGGAAGGCGTGGCCAGATCATTCGGCATCTCAGCAACACTGAACATTACCGAGGGATATCCTGTTCTGGTAAATAATCCCGTACTGGTGGAACACATCGTGACCTGCGCCAAAGAAGTCTTGGGTGCCGACAATGTCCATAGCGGACTTCCAAGAATGGGTGCCGAAGATTTTGCTTACTTTTGTCAGGAATGGGGTGGGGTAATGGTAGGGATCGGTTGCCACGATTCAAACAAAGGCTTTCAACATGGTCTCCATTCTCCTTATTTCGATCTTGATGAAAGGGTTCTGGATGTGGGTACCCGGCTTTTTGGGTACGTTCTGACGCAATATCTGAAAAAATCGTGACGATCTATCGATTAACAATGAAATTTGCAACACGTTGATTTTTCAAAATAGATCGCTTAAGGTATAATTAAATTTTTGCTGAATAAACTCACAGATAAGAGCCCGTAAGGAAAGAAAGCGCCTGGATTTTTTTGTCCGATGGAGCCGGGTCATTGTCTCGGTCTTTCTATAACGGTGGGAGAACCTTCGGATAAGCGCGCCAGATTTTGACTGCTTACTTCGATGCCCAGACCAGGGCCACTCAAGGGATTGGCTTCACCGCCCAGCCCAAAGGATATATTTTCAAGTGTAACATTTTCCTCAAGCAGGAATTCATCATAAGAACCGTCATAATACACTGCATCATTACAGAGAAGGCATAAAATTCTACCAGCTGCAGAAAGAATACCAGACTCGCCAAGATGGCATCCGATCTGGAAATAAGTTCCGTTGCGCCTTAAGTGGTCAATAATCTTCAAGGAATTTCTAAATCCTCCATTTTTGGAGAGGCGGACGTTAATCATCTGATAATGGCCGTTTCTTGAAATCTTTTCCACATCACTTAGAGAACATGCAGACTCATCGGCCATCAGGATTGTGCCGGCTTTTTGCATAAGGTTTGCAAAATCGGCAAGTTCCGAAGAGTCCGGAGCCATGGGTTGTTCAACAACTTTTACCTTATATTTTTTTATCAAATATTCGTGTTTTAAAGCCAGGGAGTGATTCCATACACCGTTTATATCGATCTTCAGATCATAATCTTCTCCAAAAACAAGATGAACAGCCTCGAGGATTTCTTTATTTTTGAATAAATCTTTTCCCATTTTTAACTTCAGCCTTTTAATTTTCATTTTCTTGATAAGCTGACATATTTCAATAATTTTTTGTTTATCTGCAATCGGTAGCGGAGCTCCGTAATAAATTTTGTTTGTTATGAAATCTTTTGAAAAATAATCTATGATGTTCTTTTTATGATTTTTCCCCAAGGCATCGAGCAGGGCTGTTTCCAGGGCGCAGGTTGCAGCATTTTGTGATTTTCCATTTCTTAGGCTGTCGATAAAATTCCAGATCTGAGAGACATCATCCAGGTCCCATGGAAAATGATCCAGTTTAACAAAGCGGTGTATACTTTGCGCTGAACTTTGCTGTGATTCCCCGGTTACAAAAGATCTGGGGGCGCCTTCACCGTATCCTTTAATTTCTCCTTTTTCGGCGGCAACTTCAACGATGATGTTTTTGACTGAGGATCTTTTTCTCAACGCATGGGAGAACTGAATAGAAAAAGGGAGATTTACAGGGTGTACGATGATCTTATCTATTTTCATTGTGAGCTGTTATCCAAGAGTTTTTTTCCGGCAAAAATCAAACGTTACTTGAAACGATCTGTTTTCAAATAGCCAAGATGTTATCATCAATCTTTTTGTAATGATAATTTTGGCTTATCGACAGGGAGGGTCAGCGTAAATACAGATCCTTCATTAACCTTGCTTTTTACCTCTATGCTCCCATTATGATCCTGCATGTTCTGATAAGCGATAAACAGGCCGAGACCGGTACCGTTATGCATACTGCTTCTGTGTTTTGTTGTAAAATAGGGATCAAATACATTGTCAATCATCGATTGAGGGATCCCGGTACCGTTATCTTTAATCTCAATGCAAATTGTGGCCGGTTTCCCTTTTTCAATACAGTGTGTTGTAACAAACTCGATCTTACCGCCTTCGGGGGTAAATTCTACCGCGTTTGAGAGCAGATTCAGAACCACCTCCTTTATCTTTTCACTGTCCATCCACACCTGTCCGATGTTGGGATCGAATCGACGGGACACCTCGATTTTTTTGGCATTACTCTGGGGCGAAACAAGGAGAATCATTTTATCAATGAGATCATGAAGGTTATTCAGCTCGAAGTTTGATTCTCTTTTCTTGACCAGATCCAACAGTTCTGTAATGAGGTTGTTAATCCGGCTTGTCTCTTCCATCGCGATATTATGAAAGTTTTCCCGGAATTCTTCATCATGGTATTTCTGCGGTATCATCTGGATGAAAGTCCCAATGGCGGTCATGGGATTCTTTATCTCATGGGCCAATCTTGCTGCCAGATTTCCTAAAAAGGAGAATTTTTGGGACCGGCTCAAAAGCGCATGCGATTGCTTGAGTTCCTTCATCTGTTCCTGAAGCTTTCTGTAAAGTCTTGCATTTTCTATGGCTATGGCGATCTGGGGTGCGAAAACTTCCAGTGTTTCCCGGGTTTCTTTGGGTACACCTTTTCCATCAACAGCATCCGTGGCGATGACGCCGATCACTTTGGAACGGGTGATTAGAGGAACCACATATGCCGAAGTGGGTTTGCTTAAAGTCAACATAATGTTTTCTTTTCTCAAACTTGAGTTTTTTACCTCAGGCACATATTCCGACTGTCCGGTGTTGGTTACCCTGACCAGAATGTTGCTCAAGCGATTGAGCGATACTTTGTAATTTGTTACCGCTTCCGGAACTTTACCGTCAAAACCGGTGCCGTGGATATACTCAAGTACTTCCTCATTTTCATTCACGAGCATAATTATGGCACGGTGAATTTGGCAAACGTTTGAAAGAATTTTCATGATAACAGTCAAAAGTTGTTCCAGATTCAGCACAGAAAGGATCGCCTTACCCGTCTCATGTATGGCCAGAAGCTGTTTGATTTTATAATTAAGTTCTAAATTTAGACGATTGACCTCTTCGTATTTTTCTTCAATGAGTTTCTTGTCTTCCTCCATTTCAGTTATGGTGTCTATTAAAAGTGATTTTGATGTGTGAAACCTTGAAAAAATTTCATATAATCTATTACGGAAAGGCCATTTTAAATGATACTCACAATATGGTGCGTCGTTAAAGTAACAACATTTTTCTTTCAGATCCAGAGGCCTCCCTCCCCATATGAGCGGCAGAAAAGTGTAGGTTCCCTGGTTCATCAGGCATAAATCTTTTGATACATCCATCTGGGAGTTCCAGTGTAATTTAAGGATGGCTCCGTTTCTCTTAATTTCAACCAGCTCAACTCTCTTATTTCGGTTCCATTTGTCATTTAATTTTTGAACATGTTTGAGTCCTGTTTTATACGACCAAAACCCCTTAGCGATTATCCTCTGAGCATAACCAAGCTTAGTTTTTTCAACAGCATATTTGGCTATCTTATAGGCAGCTAACTCGTCCTTAAGAATCATTCTGGCCCTTTCATATAATTTGGAAGCTACAGTGCATGAGATCCAGTTGTTGGGATCTATTAAAAATCGCTCAGGGTCTGGAAGGGCATCGATCTCAGGGTGAAGGTTCTTCAGAAGGCTGGAATAGTCACCGTTATTGTGTTCCTTTACATATCCCAATATAACTTTGGAATTTAGGCAGTTGACTTCTTTTTCCATGACTAAAAAACTAAATCTCTCACACTTCGTTGTTCTGACATTAAGTTTGCATATTTATCTGTTAATTTGGGTGCCAATGGCCTGAAAGCTGTAAGGCTTTCACTTTGTATACTAAATATCTGTCTGCCTTCTTCCCTGAAACAGGTGTTAGGAATCAAATCATCTTTTAATGCATGGGCAGGTAGTCGAAAAAAAGGCATAATGTTTAAAAGGGTTTCTTTCATTTTTGACGTAGGGTTGGATAAGTTATAGATTTCTCTCATATAAGATAAAACAGTATCAAAGTCAAAATTTTTAGACGGCTGTCTGACAATGTTCTGTCCAAAAACACCGTCATCATCAAAAACAACATCCGGCAGGGAAAGAGCGAGGTCATAAATTTTTGTTTTTGGGTAAACTCTGCATTCCCCAATTTTAAAGACATGCCCCCCCGGCCCCTTGTGTTTAGATAAATTTTGAGCAAATACAAGGCTTTCTTTAAGATCTTGTTCTGTGTCACCCGGATAACCGGCAATCATGAAAACCATTAAAGGAACTTCATTTTTGACGGCCTCTTTGAATATGGCCATGGCATTTGAAATATATTTATTATAGTGCGATCTGTCTCTGACCTTATTCATCCGTCTTAATGTATGATAGCTGGCCGACTCAAACCCAAGGGCCAATACCCCGCAAACATCTGAAATTCTAGAAATTATGGATGGATCAAGAACATCGCAACGGGTTTCAAAATTAACTTTCAAATTTAATGATCGAAGTAATGGGAAGATATCAAATGATTTAAAAAGAGCATCGCTGACAAGCAGTGTATGGGCGTTCGTCTGATCTAATAAATTTTTCAGATCGAGATGGATGATATTGTCTGGGACTTCCCTCCTGTAAGGTCGTATAGACTCTTCCATACAAAAATTACATTTATAGGGACATCCCCTACTAAAAGCGTACGGCAGAATATCGTACCTGCCCGGATGCCTTAATAACCCTGGGTTTAGAGGCGCTTTTCTGCTGAGATCAAAAGGTTTTCCTTTTTGGGTTAAGTGGATTTTTCCGTCTGTTTTCCAGGCCAGATTTGGGATGTTGTTGTTAATCGGATTTTGGTCTTTATCCAAAAGTTCAACGATCTTGAGAGCGGACACTTCACCTTCTCCCAGCACGATCAAATCCACAGCCGAAGTTCTGGAAAATATTTCTTCATAATACAAGGTCGGGAAGTAACCTCCCAAAAAGATGAAAATATTCGGATCAAAGGCCCTGATAAGATTACATAAATTGATGACTTCTTCCGCTTGGGAAATTGCCGTGCATGAAATACCGACCCCTTTTGGTTTTATTTTGGTCAGATCTTTAAAGAATTCCTGTTCTATCTGCTCTTTTCCTTTTTTGCTAAGCGGCAAACCATAGTCCATCGGTATGGAGATCACCTTTATTTCTACGTCTGGCAGGTTAAATTTAACATAGCTGGCAATCTCCATGACGGGCAAAGGATAAGCGGGAACATACATCCCCGTATTTTTGGAAATCGGCTCAATAAATAAAATCATTATAGAACCCTTTGATAGAGTTTCGAAGTGTATCTTATCAAACGGATATTATTTTAGATATGTTGAAAACAAGACCCATACGAATTCAGACGACCCGCCTGAAAAACCGAATCATCGCATGGATTGCTGTTCGCGTTAGCTGTGAAGGTTCATCGCCATATATTTTCCAAGAAGGCGATATGAACGTTTAAATTTTTGCGTTAACCAAAGTTAAACAGTGGAAGGTTCAAGTACAGGAATCGATGCCGGTGCTTTTACATCAGCACCAGATGGAGCGAACAAATTCAATGCCTGGTATTTTTTCCACAGATACCATCCTTCAGGATATTTGTATATGTAATTTTCCATAAATTTCAGCACCACCGCTCCAATAGACATATCCCTGGAACGCCGGAAACGTTTTGCCATTTCGTCCCATGAAGTTACAATAAATTTATATCGGTGCTGTTGATTTCTGTGCATTACACCAAAAACAATGGCGGCAGCACATCTTTTTGAGAAAAGGTTGATGGTTTTATCCAGATGAATCTGTCGGCCCAAAAAATGTATTTTTTTATGACGACAGGGCCTCCATTCATCTATTTCATCACACTGGGTAATTACAATTCGATTTTCTCTAAGGTCGGCAAAAATGGCCTTTGCGATATTGGGGGTGTGGTCCCCATCAATAACTTTTACTGAAAAATTGTCTGCTTGATGAAAGCATAATTTCCTCAGACTATCTGATGAGAACCTGGCGACAATGGTTACCGGATAGTTGTTAGCACCTAAAAAAGCCGGGATAAACTCGAGTCCCCCGTAATGACCCGTAATTAAAAGAACACCGTTTCCTTTGGCAAGCGCTTTTTCCAGTGCTGTCATACCCTGGCTTTCCACGTGTATTTTAAGGAAGGTTTTCAATGCTTCAGCAGCGGCAAAGGCATTAACAAATTTTTCGTAGTAATGGAATACTATTCCCCGAAACACATTTTTGGTTAAAGATCTGATTTCAAATTGGTGTTTATGATCGCTAAAAACCGTGTTAACAGCCTTTTTGATTTGCCATTTTTCTTTTTTGTTAAAAAAGAAATAGAGTTTTCCCAGAATACTGATGTAATAAAAAGTTACCCTTAATCCCAGAATCTTGCACATATAAATGTTAAACCGCCATTGCAGAAAAGAACTTAAGTTTAGACTCATGGTACACCTCCTGAAAGTTATAAATATTTCTCTTGTGATAATAAGCCTTGACTTAAAAGAGAATTGATAACATCCAGATGGAAAGGCAGCACGGAGACAACAGGTGGATTTAAAACTACGGTCATGCATTACGAAATATCGGTAATGAAGATTTGATGTCTATCAATTTATTTGTTTAGTTTTATTTCTCTCAAAAAGCGTGCCAAAGTCTTCAGATGAAATCGGTATTTGAGACAAAAATCGTTTTTTTGTTAGATTATTTTATTTATGTTGCCAGCAATCCTTGTTTCAAAGGCATTCCCATCCACAATGACCGGTCGGCGGAAGGTTTTGTTAAGTTCAAACGATTTAGTAAATCTTGTTCATTTTGGCGGCTGAGGATCATTCATGCACAGAAAAATGTGCATGAATGCACATTTTTCTGTGCATGAATGTATTCAAACCTCTTTAATTGACGCGTCTGCAATTTTGTGTTGATATATTTTTTTACATTTTTTTGTTTAAGTCACATCTGTGAAACATGGATTTGTTCATATTTAAGTGGGCGGTTATCGTGTTTTCATTAACTTAGGTATAATACTCGAAATTGCAGTTTGGCATAGAGTTTGCTTTATAAATCAAGTATTTTTATAACGCACGACTTTTATCGACGATTTGTTTTATTGGGTCGGATTCGAGAAAATCTTTTTTACTCACTTTTTAGGATATTGGAATTATTGGTATGAAAAAAAAGGATACGATTTTAGTTGTTGACGATGAAAATGGCGTACGTCAGTCGTTTAACATGGTCTTAAAAGATGATTACCATGTGCTTCTCGCAGGAACAGGCCAAGAAGCGATGGATATTTTTAAGAAAAATTCGGTAGATTTGATTCTACTCGATATCCTTTTGCCGGACATTAACGGCCTTGAACTCCTTGAAAAACTCGTAGAGACGGACCCGAATACGGAAATTATCATGGTGACCGCTGTCAATGAGATTCAAACGGCAGTGCAGGCGATTAAGCTGGGGGCTTACGAATACATCATTAAACCGTTTGTCGTGGATGATGTTTTAACCGTAATTCGGCGAGCCTTAGAAAAGCAAAGCCTTGTGAAAGAAGTGACGTATCTCAGAAACGAACTGGAACGGTATCATCCATTTGAAAAAATGGTGGGTAAAAATAAAAAAATGAGGAAAATATTTGATCTAATTTCTACCATTGCTCAGAGTGACGGAACCGTACTGATACAAGGAGAAAGCGGAACAGGAAAGGAACTTGTTGCCAGGGCCATACACAATCGTAGCCATAGAAAGAATCAGCCGTTTGTGGTTGTAAATTGTGCAGCCATACCGGCGACATTGATGGAGAGCAAAATCTTCGGACACAACAAAGGCGCTTTTACCGGGGCAAGCAGTACCCGTATCGGAAAGCTGGAGCTTGCCGATACCGGCACCGTTTTTTTTGATGACATCGATCTTCTTGATGTCAACATGCAGGCAAAACTTTTGAGGATTATCCAGGAAAAGGAATTTGAAAGACTCGGTAGTTCGAAGGTTGTCGAAATCGATGTCAGGTTTGTCGCGGCTTCTAATAAAGAAATTAAAAATTTGATTTTAAACGGTAAGTTTCGTGAAGACCTCTATTATCGGCTGAATGTTTTTCCGATATGGCTTCCGCCCTTGAGAGAGAGAAGGGATGATATTTCCTTGCTGCTGGAACATTATTTGGAATTGAACTCCACTGAGGCCGGTAAACCACCAAAAACGTTTGCTGAAAAAGCGATTAAAACGTTAATCGAATACGATTGGCCTGGAAATGTTCGAGAGCTTAAGAATTTGGTGGAAAGATTGTTTACCATTACTAAAGGTCCGATCATCCATCTTGAAAATAGTGCGGCCTATAATATCGGTAAAAAGAAAATTAAGGACATGCCCCTTAAAGAGGCCGTAGGCATATTTGAGAAAAAATATATTTCTGATATCCTGGACAGCGTAGATGGAAATAGAACAAAAGCGGCTAAAAAACTCGGCATTCATCGTAATACCCTGTTGACTAAAACAAACGATTTTGGTCTTTAATGGGTCTTTTTGCTGTTAAATAGTGCCCATCCATAAATGGTCTTTTCATCCAATCTCTGCGTTATGCTTAAAAAATAATCCTCGGAATATTAAACATATGCCTGTGGTTATTTTTTTCGCATGCC
>JAOUGB010000310.1 GCA_029857875.1 Desulfobacteraceae bacterium
GCCATATGCATTACAGCTCGCGGTAAGAGCCATCGCTATGAAATATCTGACCTTTGCAAAGCGGTTGTTAAGAGATCCGGCCTTTGCTGCTGATGTCTCAAAATTTCAAGAGTAAGCATATCAGGGGGCGGGGTGTTTTTATCTGTTGAATCACTTCTTGGATGATGCTTTTTTTCAAATCGTGTAATCACGCCAAAGGCGGAAAGGCCCGCCTGAGGCGGATGAATCACGCCGGAGGCGGATAAGCCCGCCGAAGGCGGATAAATCAGCCAGAGGCGGACAAGCCTCGTGGTTAAAGGATCGTAAAGAAAGAACAGATATCAACATAAAAAGAATGGGTTCGTTTTCAAAAAAAATATCCAATACGCTGATACATATATTTCACAATTAAAACACCTCGACCTCTGAGGTAGTAACCAATAATCATCAAACAAAAGAAATAAATAAAATGGCCAGAGTACTTGTTATCGATGATGAAGAGAGTATACGGTTTTCTTTTAAAACCCATCTGATGAATGAAGCGTATGAGGTAATGACCGCAGAGGATTATTCATCAGGGATGGAGGCCGTGAAGCAATTTAATCCTGATCTTGTGATTACAGACGTTATTTTAGGGGGGCGTACCGGAGTCGACATCCTTCGTAAAGTCAAAGATATGGGAATGCAATGTCCTGTTGTCTTGATAACTGGTGAACCAAACATTGAAACAGCAGCGGATGCAGTTCGTCTGGGAGCATTTGATTACCTTCCCAAACCGATTCGGAAAAAAACGCTTTTGAGAATAACATCTCACGCTTTGCGTCACAAAGTAATCATCGATGAAAAAAACAGAGTAGAAACTGAGAATGTGAGATATCGTTTAAGCCAGGATGCCATATTTAAAAGTTTAAAAGATGCTATTGTTACTGTGGACAACAAAATGCAGGTGTTGGAGGCCAATCAGAAAGTCAAAAATATATGCGGCTTTTCTCAAGAGAAAATTGTTGGGAAAAATATCACCGAGATTGAAGCGTTATGCAATAAATCCTGTCATTATGTTTTAAAAGAAACTTTGAAAACAAAAAGCTCAATCAGTGAGTTCCGTTCTGAATGTATGCATCATGACCATCCAAACCAGATTGTACTTTTAACCGGATCACCATTGAAAGATCATGAAGACAAATTATTGGGGGCGATTCTTGTGATTAGAGATATCACCCGCCTGAATATTTTGGAAGGGGAGCTGAAACATTGAGATACAGATTTCACCTATTCTCTATTGGAGTTTTACCCTTTTCTACGAACCACCCTCCGCCTAACCACTCTTTTTCGAGGTTTTCGAGAAATAGAAGTTATCTCGTTGGTTTTTTGGGATGCTGATTTAATGGACTCCTGATGATTGTCTGCGGTATCCAGGAGTGCTTTTTTCCAGTAACGGCATGTTGCCCTTGGGCATTTCAAAATCGTTTTTCCAGCTTTATTGGATGCTTCTATTAAAAATGGGTTGTTACATTTTGGACAGGGAATATGATGTGGTTTACCCCAGCTTATAAAATTGCATTCTTTGTTTAAACATTTATAATAAGATTTTCCTGTTGCTGTATTTTCAACCGTGACTTTCGAATGTTTGCATATGGGACATTCCAATGCCAGATCTTCTTCAAAAGCTGTAACACGTTTTTCAATATCATCGTCGTTTATGGAAGAATCTTCTTTTTCATAGTGTGCTTCCGGATCATCGCCGTCTGTTTCTTTCACATTTTTATTATTGTCTTGAATCGTTGCCACCTCGGACAAATCATCTTTGTTGTGGTCAAAAATGCTTTTGTCCTGTTCGGTAGATTTTAGATCATGTGAAGCGTCTTCATTAGAAGAGGCAGAATCAAGCATGGCTACCCTTGTGGCTGCTGCATTCACACTCGGGCTTTGCTCGTCAAAAACAGTCTTTGTCGGTTCTTCGAAAGATGTTATCACTTTCGTATCGGAACTTATTGATTCAGCATCATCATGTGGTTGTGTTTCTGAAAGTTTTACTTGCGTTCTCGGCTCCTCATTTTCAATATGCTCACGTTCATCTGAAGGTTTTTTATCTGGTTTAACTTCTTTTAAACTGGGCATTCCGAAATCGACTTTTCTGAGTTCAATTTTTCCCTTGTAAGCATCTGAAGACAGAACTTTAGGTTCAGTGGAAGAACCCCTGGAATGATCCAAGAGGTCATCAGAAGATTTACGGCCCAAAATGGTAGGAGTTTTTAATTCTTTTTCCGGAAATACTTTTTGATTGTTTTGCAGCGATTTATCCAACCTTTGAATATTGCTTCCTTTATCAGCAGACTGGAGGGACACCTTTGAAGGTTCAGATTGCTGTGGCCCTTTTTTCAGAGGGACACCTTGCAACTGTAATACTTGATCAAATTGACTGGTCGCCGAATCAAGGTCTTTTCGCTTAGATTTTACTTCATCCATGGTCTGAACAAAATAAGCGACAAGATTCATTCCGGATATTTTGGGGAAAACCAGGTCGATAAGCCGGGCCATACTTATCGTGGGTTTTTGAGGGATAAATCTGTCATCATCAATATAAATATAGCCCTTCCTGATCATTTCCTCAACAATGATATTCATATCCTGAGCAGCGTCAAATCCCAATTCTTCAAAATCATCGATTAATGTTTCATTTTTATATCGATCTATTTCATCGGAAGGAAAACTTTCTATCTCGTTCTCTCGTTCCATGAACATCATGATGAGTGATATGGTTACGGAATTCATGGACAGCTCTCCGACTCCGTATCTGCTGCCGATTAAACGTTCCAAATGTTTAAAAAGGATCTCATCAAATACATTGAGCACATTATTTTTTTCGCTGATTATATCTGGTTCCATCTGACTTTTTCTTTTTCCTTTATCTTGTCAAATCTAATGTCCAAAGTTTTCCAACCTGTGGATCTCTGTTTGTGGGTTAAGATTCTTACAGGCCATAGCCAAAGCCGTTGAAAGATTGACAGTGTCGTGGTTTTTTCAAACACCACTGTTTCGACTTTCAATACAATGGATATGCCCTACAAAGAAAGCTTTTAAAATAATTTGGATAATCCGTCCCGCAATATTTCCGTCATGACTTTTACGAAAGATATAACTATGCAAAACTTATACCATTTAAAGACATTTTCCACCAAATTCATTTTGATTGGTGTTACGTTTCAGCATTCTTTCATTCTATTATTCTCGAGATATAGCAGGATGAAAAGTCGAACGAGCGTAATGGAACGAGTTTTGCATTTAACTCACTTAAGTTATGCGCCCGAATATGGGAAAAATGCCATTGAATTAGCAATCCGAAAGAAATTATTTAGGTGTCCATATGAATTTTACCTTAAAAAATTTCCATGGACTGCTACGAAGTTTTGGCGTTGCTTAAAATAAAAGAAGCGAAAATTGAATTTACAGATTTACCCTAAAAGGAGATCCCAATGGCTTCAGCCATAACATTGGAAGGTATTGACCAAGCCATATCAAACCTTAAATACAAAAATAAAGGTACTCTAAAGTATAGATTTGTACATCGTATAAGACAATATTATACCGGCGAGAATTCCGTTGAATTCCTAAATGAGATAGACCATGAAGAGCTCATAAAAATGCTATGGGAAACAGATCATAGTCTTGAAGCAATTAAGGATAAACGGAAAAACCTAATCAGCCTTAGATCTTCTGTAAATGCAGACTTTAAAAAGCTTTATGAAAAAGGAGAAAACCCTGAAGGGATAAAAATAGGATCATACAATGTCTTTGTAATGTCCGAAGATGCAAAGGATAAGATTCTTAAAAAAGTCGGATATGATTTGCAGCCGGATGGGACACTTAAATTGGACCAGATAATGGATATCCTGAAGCTGGCAAATGAAACCGTATCCGGTTCAATGGCAGTTGAAGATACAGAAAAAAAGGACGGTTTAAAGAAAATAGATCGGTTGAAGGATCTTATCAGGGGATTATCAGAAAAGGTGGGTTTGGGTTCTCCGGAATTGTCAAGAGCGGCTCCTGAAGCCCGCGATATAGCAGGTACGGGAGATGAAGACGGGGCAGGTTCCATGGGAATGGCCGAGGTTCTTGAGGATTCGGAGTTAGACGCTGTCGAGACGGTTGAAGACATCGAGGACCTCGAAGAAGTTGCTGAAGATGACATTTTGGATGATATTGAAGATGTAGAGATAGACGAGATTGCAGACACGGATACAAATGATTTGGTTGAGGCAGCCGAGATTGATGAAGAACTTGAAGATGTATTGGCTGAAGAGGATACAGAGTTAGACGATGTCGAAGACGTTGATGACGTTGAAGGA
>JAOUGB010000311.1 GCA_029857875.1 Desulfobacteraceae bacterium
TTGGGAAGCCAGCTGTTGGATCGATTCTTTTTTACCCTCGATTTCAAGAAAATCACCGTAGGGCATAGTGTCCAGACAAAGGTGCGTATCGCCCAACACATAAATTTCACGCCATTTTTCGTATACTTGTTCCTCCTTGAATCCCAGAGATTTCAGGATGTGTTCCATGGCGTCAAAATCACTGACTTCAACTTCGAATTCTTTTAAGATTTTAAATTGATTGTCTTTAAAGGGTGGTTCGGATTTAAACGTCAGCGTAATTTTTTTATCCTTACGCAGCCTCAAAAGACATTTTTTTTGAATCAGCGATTTTTCGGCATCTTCAAATCGTATGTTGGTTTCAAAGGTCCGATGTTTAAAAACAGCGCCAAGGTCAATCATGCGGGTTCTTATAGGGTCTATATTCGGCAAGTAAAATTTCACTTCGGTTTCTAAATATTCCATTGGGCTGCACCTTATTTTCTAAAAAAATTAACCACACAGAAAATTCTTGTAAAACCAACATGCTTCAAATATATATATTAGAAATCATTTTTAGTGTCAAATCCTGGATCGGCCTGCGATTTTTCCCTTGACACAGTTATATTTTCTATTATATTCATCGAGTTTTAGTCAAAGGAGAAAAACAGGTGAAAAAGTACACATATAGTGCAAAAGATAACGACAACCAGGGACGATGGTGTCTGGTGGATGCCGAAAATGCGATTCTGGGCAGACTCGCCAGCACCGTAGCAGCCCGCCTTCGAGGAAAACACAACCCGCTTTTTACCCCCCATGTGGATACCGGTGATTGGATTATTGTTATTAATGCGGATAAGGTTGCCCTCACCGGAAGGAAATGGGATCAGAAAAATTATTACCGGCATAGTGGCTACATCGGGGGCCTTAAAACCATCACGGCCAAAAAGCTCATGGAAAAAAGACCTGAAGATCTCATTCGGTTTGCCGTTAAGGGCATGCTGCCGAAGAACAGGCTGGGGAGAAAACTGTTTAAAAAATTGAAGGTTTATTCCGGAGACCATCATCCCCATGAGGCTCAGCAACCGGAGATTCTTGAAATTTAGTCAAACCACGTTATAATCTATTAATTATTGGGGAGTTGTATGGAAAAGGAAAACGTTTATTATTCAACTGGAAAACGAAAAACTTCCGTTGCCAGAATATGGTTAACGCCGGGAAGCGGTGGAATTGTTGTCAACAACAAGCCCGCCGATGAATATTTTAAGATTGAGTCCTTAAAAGGGATGGTGAAGCAGCCCCTTGTTTTGACCAATACCCTTGAATCGTTTAACGTAAAAAGCAGCGTTGTCGGTGGTGGTGTTGCGGGACAGGCCGGCGCGATTCGGCATGGCATTACAAAGGCACTGATGCTGGCCAATCCAGATTTAAGAAAGGCATTGAAGAAAGCCGGATTTGTTCGGCGCGATGCCAGGGTCAAGGAACGAAAAAAATACGGGCAAAAAGGTGCTCGTGCCCGCTTCCAGTTCTCGAAACGTTAGAATTTTTTTCCAATAAACAAAAAGGAACGAGGGTTCCCTCGTTCCTTTTATTCATGTCGATTTTTCCACACAGGTGCTCGTTTTTCGAGAAAGGCCTTCATACCTTCCTGAGCGTCTATATCAAGACAGTTCATAGCAATTGCATGGGTTGTATATTCGTAAGCAGATGGTTCATTTAAATCTACCTGGCTGTAAAATGTCTGCTTGCCAAAAGCGAGGGTATACCGGCTGTATTGCGCCATTTCCATGGCCAGGTTTTTGGTCTCTTGGGAAAGCTTTTCCGGGGAGACGACCTGATTCACCAGACCGAACCTTTCAGCTTCATCAGCCGAAATAAATCGACCCGTCAAAAGCATTTCCATGGCTCTTCTTCTTCCGATAACTCTGACCAGCGGAACAGCAGGGGTCGTGCAGAAAAGGCCTATTTTTGCCCCGGGTGTAGCAAATTGGGCACCGGTTTCTGCGATGGCAAGATCGCAGGCAGCAACGAGCTGGCATCCTGCCGCTGTTGCAATGCCGTGAACCTGAGCAATGACGGGTTGTGGAAGTTTATGAAGGGTTTGCATCATCTTTGCGCATACCGAAAACATGGTATAAAAATGCTGAATATCCAGGTCCGGTCCGACCATATCTTTGAGGTTGTGTCCGGCACAGAATGCAGGCCCCTTTCCTCTGATAACGACAACATGGATATTCTGATCCTGTTCGATGGTGTTTAGTTTACCGAGCATATCATTCATCACTTCAAAAGAGAGTGCATTCCGTGTGTCCGGTCGATTCAATGTCAGCCATCCAATGGGTCCGTCCTTTTCAAGCAATACAGGTTCCATAGGTTTTTCTCCATATCATATTAAATATTTTGGTTCTTCTCCAATTTGGTTGGAGAAGAGGGTCCAGGGATTCAAGGGGTCAAGGATTCAAGGGTTTGTTTTCTAAAGACTTTATCAGCGCCTTTAACATTCTTTTGATTTCTGCGATGTCATTTTTAGTGTATCCAATTCACCTGGGCATTTTGCTGTTATTCTATATATTTCTAAACAGAGTTCGTATGACTTTTACCAGATTTTCAAATCTTTGTAATTCTATAGCATTTCACTCGAACCCTTGAATCCTTGACCCCTTGTACCCTTTGGGATCACACCTACTCAATCGGAGATGACCCACTTATTTTACCCTAATTAACTACAACTAATCGGGAGATGATCCATGATTTTTAGCAGCTTTCCAGCATCTGACAAAATGATTTTCTCCGACTTTCTCGAAAACTATCTCCTCTTTTCGACAAAATGTTTCAGCGATGGAACACCTATCCTGGTATTTGCATCCTTCGGGAACACCATCTGAATCGGCGATACGACCATTGGACAATTTACTATACCATTTTTTATCCGGATCCGGGTCGGGAATCGCCGATAGCAAAGATATGGTATAAGGGTGATGGGGATGATTAAAAATATCTTCCGAGGGTGCAAATTCCATGATATGCCCATGATACATCACGGAAATGGTGTTGCAAAGATACCCCACAACATTAAGATCATGAGAGATAAACAGATAACTTAGCCCCAGCTGATCCTGCAGGTCTTTTAAAAGGTTGATGATTTGTGCCTGGATGGAAACATCCAGCGCCGAAATCGGTTCATCACATACAATCAATGACGGTTCAACGCTCAGGGCGCGGGCGATACCGATGCGCTGGCGCTGGCCTCCGCTGAATTCATGGGGATATCGGTCTGTGCTGTCCGGTGACATGCCCACCATTTTCAGGAGAGTCTCAAGGCGCTGGTTACGGTTTTTTGCGTGTTTGCCCAGGATTCGAATCCCTTCTTCTATGGACTGTCCGACGGTCATACGGGGATTCAGCGATCCGAATGGATCCTGAAAAATGATTTGTATCTCTTTTCGATACGGCTTCATTTCTTTTTCGGAAAATCGGCTGATATCGCGATCCCGAAAAATAATTTTTCCTGCGTCCGATTCCAGCAGTTTCAAAATAAGGCGAGCAACCGTTGTTTTTCCACAGCCGCTTTCTCCCACCAGGCCCATGGTTTTACCCCGTTCGATTTCAAAGCTCACGCCGTCCACGGCTTTTTCCCATCCATGGATTTTTTGCAAAAAACCTCGCCGTACCGGAAAGTATTTTTTTACGTCTTCTAAGCGAAGAATGACGGAATTATTTTTATTTTTTGTTTCCATTTATTTGGAATAAACTCCGGTTTCAAACAATACCGGACACCGAGCCAGGTGCCCCTTGCCGTAGTTGCACATCCCGGGATATTCTTTCTGGCAACTTAAAATTTTGTGACGACACCGCGGATGAAACGGACAGCCCTTGGGTTTATACGCCGGGTTCGGCACGCTGCCGGGGATGCTGTAAAGTCTTTTACCCCGTTTTGAAAGGCTGGGAAGCGATGCTAAAAGGCCTTGTGTATACGGGTGTCGGGTAGAGCGAAAAATTTGGTCTGTATTGCCCTGTTCAACAATGATACCCGCGTACATGACATAAATCCGATTGGCGATGGCTGAAACCACGCCGAGATCATGGGAAATATATAGAATCGACATGGACCGTTTTTTCTGAATAGATCTTAAAAGCGCGAGAATCTGAGCCTGTACCGTAACATCAAGAGCGGTTGTCGGTTCATCTGCAATAATCAGATCCGGGTCACACGCCAGGGCCATGGCAATCATTACCCGCTGTCTTTGTCCCCCGCTGAGCTGGTGCGGATAGTCATTCAGTCGTTGCTTGGGGGATGGAATACCTACGTCGTTAAGGAGTTGAATGCAATATCGGTTAAGTTCCTCCGCGTCTATGGATTTGTG
>JAOUGB010000007.1 GCA_029857875.1 Desulfobacteraceae bacterium
TCCTTCTGAATTGTAAAGCCGGGCTAATTATAGATGAAAATTGCGGATCAGAAAATTTGAAAATAGCGAATATAACCTTTATAACTGGCGCGCTGTTTTTTCGAAGATGGGTGACGGCTACCGAATCACCGGAATATTTCTGTAAAGTTGTGAAATAGCGGCGGTGTCAAATTTGTTCTCTACCTGGTAGAATCTGGCAACTTTTCGGCCGGACAGCACCTGGCCTTTTTTTTCCTTCAATATTTCAGCAATATATAAACCGGACTCATCACCCGTAAAGATCAGCGCCTGGATGCGAATGGAGGTATCGGCTTTCTTGAGGGTCTGGATGCGTGCAGCGAATGAATCGTCACCATTGGGCAATACGGCAATACGGCATGTTTCAGCGGAATGGACTTTAAATAAACCGCTGATAACGATTTCCTCGTAGGGACTGCCGACAAATTCATGAGCCGGTCCAAATGCGGTGCCCTGAATAGCCGATATTTGCACATCGCTTCCAGGAGCCGTTTGCCCTGTTCCACTTTTGTCCCCAGTCAACCGGGTGGATACGCAAGAGTAAAGAATAATGAGGGATAATGCCAGAATAAAACGCAAGATATTTCTTTTCATTTCTATACCTCTATCGTCAATAGTAAAGTAAATCAGGTCGCATTTTTTAATCCAATTAAATCATGAATATAAGTCCACATAGTTCTTCAATTTCTTCCCACACTTGAAATTTTTCTTCAGGCGCAGGGCTTCACGCCCCATATCCCACAGGCAAGACGAGCAGGGGTTCATGGGACCTGCTTATCTTCATGACCCGAATCAAATCATTGTCATGAAAAGCACCCACGATCCCGGCTCTAAGACCAAGGGCCTCCGCCTGGAGAAAGATATTTTGCCCTACATGACCGGCCTCGATCATAGCATACCTTTCTCCCCTGGTACCGTACTTGCTTGTAATCCGGCTATATTCTGAAGTGATCACCAGGTTTAGGGGGGCTCTGGCCATCCACATTTGCGAGAGCGCTGTCCTGGCCACATCCTCTCTAAGGTCCCCTTCTGTGATCAACAATGCAGCATGTTTATGAGGATCATAATGATAGATACCCGCCTTTAGTCCTTTCACGCCATTATCACCCACTACCGCATAGACATCCAAAGGGTATAAAGCTCCGGCAGACGCAGCCGACCGTTTGTAGCCCCTATCCTCGGTGACACCCTGTGCAGCCCAGAAAATCTGTGAAAGCTGTTCCAGGGTTAAAGGTTTTGATAGATATGACCGAATGGTTCTACGATGTTTAATGGCCTCCTCAACAGAGACCTCTCCTTTTAATCTGGGTTTAGGTAATTTCATCTGCCGCTCCATCCTCCCATTCGTGCCATCTACCTTTTTGGCTATGGCCTTTTTGATAGAGAAAAAAGGCATAATAAAAAATGCCATAAGATAGTTGGTAATGTTTTTTAAAATCTCTCTTCTTGTAAGATAGCTCAGCATGTGATGCCTTTTGATACTAAATAAGGCCAAAGCTTGAATTGTGAATTATAGTGGCATCTTTTTCACTTTTGAAACTTTGATACTGTTCCCTTCTCTTGTCTTACTTATCTTGCCATTTGTATGGCATCATCTACTGCGTTCATAATGGCTGCGCTACTAGCGGTAGCTCCTGAAACCGCATCAACCTTTGTGGATTGTTCATCAATAATTCTATGAGGAATAATATTTTCTGCGGCTCTGCCTTTCCAATTGCGATGTTCTAGCAAACTAATATTTGTGATTCGTTGATTTTAAATCGTAACTCTGGCTAAAACTTTTACGGGTCCAACCTTAGCTTTACCATCATAAGTGCCATCTTTCAGGCTATTTTTAAAGATCGGCCCCCCGACGATTTTCGCAGCAGCACATCCAATAATTAGTGACAAGGTTAATAATAACGGCAATACGCTTCTTAGGACCATATTTTCCCCTTATTATTTGCAGGTGGAGAGGTTCTCATATCTATTTCCAATACGCATAAGATTCTCAAATGTCAATATTTCACAATCGTTTCGTATATCCCCAAGCATCATATAAACTTATGTACACGCCACACGTCCCCGGATATCCTGAGTTGTTTGGTGTGGGAACCTGAGTTATAATTTGAATTTCGTACCCTTAATTTTTAGCAACGCCAATACAGTGTAGCAGGCTGGAAAATTATTATAAGATAAAATCATATAAATGCGATGGGTAAATAGAAAAAAGCCACATGAAGTTATATAAGGCACAAAGAGGATGTAACATACAGATATCCATATGTTATTTTAATATAAAGATTTCTTTATATTTTGGTGCCGACCGATAATGCACCAATGAGATATTTTACCTTAGAAAAATTATTTCAACCTGCGAAATACAAGGCTTTCTATCAATATTGGGGTGCGAAACTTGAGTTATAATTTTATGTACGTTCTACGGGCCAAAGTTAAGAATGTCCCCTAACTACACAGTTTTTTCTCGTTTTTTTCTCGTTTTCGGCAAATTTGGCACGTATTTTTTTACCGTCCAATGTCACGTCTTTAAGGGATTTAAGGACTTTTTTTGCCACGCTTTTTTCAACATCAAAGAATGAAAAATCTTTTTTGAGTTCGATCCGGCCGAGTTTTCTTGATGATATGCCCGATTTGTCGCAGACCAGGCGGACGATGGCGCCTTCTTTAAGTTTGTCCAGGCGGCCGATATTCAAGAAAAATCGCTGGATATTGCTTGCGAGGCGGTGTTCGGCTTTATCTGCCTTTGTTTGGCGTTTTTTGACTCTCACGTTGATGTCTTCGGCTCCGCGGTAGTAATCGAGAAAGCGGTTGAACTCGGCTGAGACGAATCGACGGATCAATTCTTCCTTACTAAGAGCGGAAAGGGTTTCAAGCACCGGGGTAAGGTAATTATCGATTTCTTTTTTGTTGACCTCCGTGGAAACCAGTCGATCCACCATTGCGTAAAGCTGCTTTTCGCAAACAGCGCGGCCGCAGGGGATTTTTTTATACTCGAACCGAATGCCGCTTGTAGATTCCAGTTCTTTGATCCGTCTGACTTCTCTGGTGTTTACCAATACGATGGATACGCCTGATTTACCCGCCCGGGCCGTTCGACCGCTCCGATGGGTGTAACGTTCTGGTTCATCGGGGAGATTGTAATTGATGACGTGGGTGATGTCGTCCACATCCAGACCCCGTGCGGCCACATCGGTGGCCACCAGCAGTTGGAGAGTCTGTTCCCTGAATTTTTTCATCACCTGATTTCGTTGCATCTGGGACAGGTCGCCGTGCAGCGGTTCTGCATTGTAACCGTCTTTCATCAGCTTGTCGGCCACCGTCTGGGTTTCCATGCGCGTACGGCAGAAAATGAGGCCGAAGATATCGGGGATATAGTCGATCATCCGCTTGAGGGCCGAGTACCGATTTTTTTCTTTGATGACATAACAGCCGTGAGAGATGTTTTCAGCGGCTTTGTTGGGCGAGCCGGCGGTGATAGTTACCGGACGGGTCATATAGGTGTCGGCGATTTTCGCCGCGGCATCCGGCATGGTGGCTGAAAAAAGCCAGGTTCGCTTGTCGGCGGGGGTCCGTTCCAGAATGTCGTCGATATCTTCCTGAAACCCCATGTTGAGCATTTCATCGGCTTCATCCAGGACCGCATAGGCCACTCTTCCCAATTTGATGGCCTTTCGGTTGATCAGATCCAAAAGTCGTCCGGGCGTGGCCACGATGATCTGAGCCCCTTTTTTTATCAGGGTGATCTGGTCCCGAATATCGGCCCCGCCGTAAACGGCGGCAATACGTGCGTTCGGGATTTGTCGGGCAAACAGTTTCAGGTCGCCGGTGATTTGAAGGCAGAGTTCCCGCGTGGGGCAAAGGATCAGTCCCTGGGGGTTTTGTGATTTAAAATCAATTAGCTGGATCAGGGGTAGGCCGAAGGCGGCGGTTTTTCCCGTACCGGTCTGGGCCAGGCCGATGACATCGGTGTCGCCTGTTAGCAACCGGGGGATGGCCTTTTCCTGAATCTGGGTGGCATGTTCAAACCCGAGTTGCTCAATGGCCCGGATGATTTCGTGTTTTAATCCAAAAGAAGAAAAATTCATAAATGCTTTCCTGGTGTTGGCCGGGGTAAACCGTGCCGGTCATGTTTCTTAAAAGACACAAAAAGCCGCCTCGGCACGTTTGCCGGACGGCTTTTTTTCGTTTTCGGTATTGAATCCGGTGATATTGCCAAGGGACATTGCTATATCCGCCGGATTAATTTTAATATGGATGTCTAATATCGTTTGTTTTGAATTTAATCAATCTTTTTATTGGGGCGAGCGGAATTAATCCCAACAATCAACTTATAAACTTATGTACGTACCCCAATTCCGCTCAATTATCAGACGCCACATGAAGTCTTTTACAATGCTATTCGTGGTGCACTTGCAACTAGAATTGACCTTTATTTCAACCTCTGAAAGCTATCTTTATGGAATGTTAAATCACGTCCTTTATATCTTCTTATCAATCTGACAAGTATTATTGAACTTGCACTTCCTATTATGATTCCGACGTCTTGGAATCCTTGAAAAAATATTGAAGTCAAAACATCACCCCAGCCACTATATCCGGAACTCCAACTAACCTCAAAAGGCCAAAAAAGGGAAACAGGTGAACTCGTAAAGAAAAAATCTGCTAAAATATGTGAAAGAATTATCAAAAAACAAATTCCAAACTTCATCCTTGGAATTTGAGATGAGATCTTCCATGCTCTTGATGCAAGGAATCCCATAATCAAAGCAAAAATTAAGCTATGAGTCGGGCCACGATGAAAAGCGTTTCCATTCCATTTTACAAGAAGACCGACAATAACGTCAAAATCAGGCATATTGGCAAGAATAGTTAGAAAAATAATTATTTTTAAACGACTTGGCGCAGAATTATTATTGTTACTCAGTTCGTGGGTGGCTAACCCAATGGCAGTATGTCCCATAGGTAATGGCATAATAAAGACCTCATAAAAATCAACGTTTCTTGCTCTGTTTATTTCGATAAAATTGGATAAAAGCAGTTTCTATCCAAAAACTATGCCAAACCAATCATTCGATTAAATAGATTATTAATTCAGTTGGTTATAATTAGACTCAAGCTTAGAGGCAAAAAAATGGGGACATAATTATTGTGGAATTCATTTCACAATCTAACTCGTTTTACATACTATTGGGGCAATATAATTGGTGTCGTGTATTGAATTGTGAATAAGATGCCATTATTCACTATTCAACGGGCTGTTGCCCAAACAAAAATCTCTTTGAGCGCTCATTGAAACGTTTTTTATCCATAAATCTTGGCGAAGTGAAAGAAAAGCGATTCCAACTGTTTGAGCCCCAAGGGCGAGTTTTGGAATCGCTTGGAACGAGCCTTAGATTTATCAAATAAACGTTTCGGATCCAGCGAAAAGTGATTTGGGCAACAACCCGTCAAGATTTGACACCCTTTGGCTTAAATCAAGTATTAATAATTTCAGGCTATCTGCAACTCGGAAGTGCAAAAGGCACAACGTGATGCATTGATTGATATTGTCGAGAAACATTTGGGACACTCTTTAGTTGTCGGTTCCTCTGGAGGTACTTCTTCTTCTCTTTTGAGCTTGTTAATCCCTCGAATAAGTATGAAAACGGCAAAGGCAACTATCAGGAAACTGATCACCGTATTAATAAAAATGCCGTAATTTATAGTAACAGCACCGGCCTTCTGAGCCTCAGCCACAGTAGCAAAGGTGCCGGCAACCGCTCCCTGTTTGATAACGAGAAAAAGGTTGGAAAAATCTACATTGCCAAGTAGCAAACCGATTGGCGGCATAATAATATCGTCAACCAGTGATTTTACTATGGTACCGAAAGCAGCACCAATTATGATACCAACGGCCATGTCGACAACATTTCCCCTCATGGCAAATTCTTTAAAATCTTTTAGCATTTTTCTCCTCCTTTTCCATCGATCGACTTTGATCAGAAGAATCGATCAAGATTTGTTGTAAACACTCCAAATTTGACTGCTTAGTACAGAATGGTTTTATAACATTTGTATGAAATTCAGCAATAACCATGCCAATACAGTATTATTGTATAACTAATAGTAATTTTAGAATATTATCTTCAATATAATCAAACAAATGTATCATTATTAGAGAAATACATGTGACATTCCTGTATCACGATACACAAACTCGAATATTAGAAATATCAAACTCCTTTTGATCTTTTTCCATGAATATTAACAAGGATGATAGGGAGTTCTTTGGAATAATTAAAAACAGGGCATCAAATGAGTCAACACCCATTATTAATGTTTTGATTTGTGGATGGGATTTATATATTGCTCAACGAAGCCCTACCTTTTTATGCGGTTTCTCCAAGTGATTTTGTTTGGGTACGATATACAATTTGCCAATCCAATATTCCGCTACTTCATGCTTAATAGAAACTTATAATTAAAGGGATGTCCCGAAAATCTCGCCGTAATTCTCAGGAATCCATCGATACGATGAGATCCCGATAAAGTTCAGCTGCCCATTGGACTTGGTTAAAAGAGACCGACTCCTCCGGAGCGTGAGCCATTTGCAGCTGACCCGGCCCGAGCAAAATGGGCTTCACCCCGGAGATCCATAATCGATTTGCGTCGGAATGACTGGAAAACGCCCGAGGGGTCCAGGCCAACGAACGCTTTTTGTACAGGTTCTGCAAGGATTCTACCACGGGTCCCTTTTCCGGAAGTTCATAACCGTCATGTACTGTCACAAAGCGAATGGTGGCATTATTCTGTGGATTATTCTTACGGATTCGGTCAACAATTTGTTCCAGATCCACGGAAACATCACCGATAGGAGAATGGGGCGGAAGGTGAACATCCAGCCAGACTTCACACCAGTCAGGTACGGCAAAACCCACATGGCTGCTCAAAAGATCCCGGATATTGTAAACTCCTTCGGAACGACGTTCAACCATATATCGCGAAACCTGCATCAGCAGCCCTAGCATGTTTTCAACGGGGTTTCGGCTTCGGTCGGCCAGAGAGGCATGCAGCCTTTTGCCTCGGGTACAGATTTGTATCTCCATGTACCCATAATGACTTAGACATGGACGAAGATCTGTGGGTTCAGCGACCAGAGCCCAAGGAAAATAAAATTCCTCGACCAGACGCTCGATTCCGTCACCCTCTTCCTCCTCCCCAACAACCAATGCCAGGGCCACGGGCAGTCGTGTAAATCCGGCTTCCCAGACACTCAGGTAGGCTTCCACCATGGCGGCGCAACCGCTTTTCATATCAGCGGTGCCAAGGCCCTTAACCTGATCCCCCGTTTCCTGATAACCGTAGTTATCAAGATCGTATGCCACCACCGTATCCAGGTGGCCGATAAGTGCCAGCTGGACATCGATACCCGGCGGCATCACCACCAGATTGTATCGACTGTCATCTACAAACTGGCGTATCACCGGAAGATGATGCCTTTTCAAATAGCCATACACATAAGAAAGAACTTCTTCTTCCTTGCCGGACGGACTGTAAATATCTACGAGTCGGCGCAAAAGCCGGCGCAGGCGCCGGGGCTGAATCTGGCCATTTGGTTTATTCATGGTTACATGAATTTGGCGGTGTTATGTCCGCCCATTTTCTTTCTTTTTCTTCATTTGCCGACGGAGGTCGGACAGATTGAGGCTCAAGTATATGTGTTGCTGTGGACTTCCGAATCCCATATCCCGAAAAAAATAAAGCGCCGGCAGATTGTCTGCTTCGGTGTCCACCTGCAACATGCGAACGCCGTTTTCGACCATAAGATCCATAAAACTCTTGAAAAGCTTTTTCGCAATACCTTGTCTCTGGTATTCGTGTTCGACACCCAACCAATGGAGGTGCCCATACTTCCAAGCAGAGCCGCTTTTACTGATGGTCAATCCCAAGGCAAAACCTATAATCGTATCATCCGTCTCGGCCACCAGACAAAACTCGGGATCGGTCTGGAACAGGGAAACAACTTCATACTCATCCCAAGTTCGGTAAAGATTGGGTACTATACGGGCCGTGAAGAGTTTTTCACCCAGATGGAATACCCTGGCGATGTCGTCAATCTTCATCTCACGGATGGTTAAGTTGATTCGTTCCTTTTTTTGATTTAGATTTTCATCGTTTTCCATAAAGGACTAATGGCTCCCTCCTGTCTTGTAATATCGTTCATATAGAGCTTATTATAATTTGGCAACTCAAGTCAATAACCACCCCTAAAAGGGTCTTCAATAAAAAATTATTCACCGCAAAGTCGCAAAAATCGCAAAGTTTTTGGTTTTTCTTTTTTGCTTTTCCTTGTGTGTAAATGGAGTCAAAGATTGAACTGCGAATTGTAGTGGCATCTTATTCACAATTGCTGTGTTTCTTCATTTTAAGGTAACTCACCAATCCATGAGCCGCCGGAAAGCCACTTTTCACCCATTTCTTTTAATTGGCCACTACCTTGAAGAATGTTCATAAAATTCTGTACCCAGTTGATCAACAGCGTATCTTCGGTCATGGCGATGCCCAGTGGTTCAAAGGTAAGGGGCGACCTCCCTGCTATCAGTCCTTTATCTTGATAGCGGTAAGCCGTCAGTGCACAAAAATAATAATCAGCTACAATGACATCGATCTTACCTTTGAGAAGAAGATCAATTGCCTCTTCGTAGGAATTGGTAAAGATCAATTTTGCCTTGGATATTAACGTTTCGGCAAATTTCTGACTGGTTGAATTCTTCAGAGCGGCAACAGTAACCTCCGGTGTATCCAATCCCTTTGCCTGTTGCAAGGCAGCATATTTCTCGGCCACAGCCAGGATTCCCTTTCCAGAAACATAATACGGACCCACGAACGCTACCTTTTGATTACGCTTCGGAGTTATGGTCATGCCCGACAGGATCATGTCTACCTGGCCTGCTTCGAGGGCCGGAAGAAGCCTGGCAAATGGCATTGAAACAAATTTTATTTGAACACCCATTGCTTCAGCCATTGCCCTCGAAATGTCAGCATCCAGTCCGATGATCTCGCCTTTTTTGGTGGTGGCTGTCATCGGCGGCTGTGCACCGCTTGTGCCAACCACCAACTCTCCTTTTTTCATGATACGATCCAGAGCAGGACCCGCCGAGGCAGCCATAGCAAACATCAAAGACAACACAGATAATAAAGCAACGGAAACCAATGTTTTTTTCATCGAACTTCTCCTGTTTTGATTCATTTAAAGGTTAATTCCATAAAATGTATGGCCATCCCTCAGATTCTCACGGGTCGCTATGGCACTCAGGCTGCTGTCGGGCCGTCGACCGGTGGCAGCATAATACGGGTGTTGGCCTTTTTCATCGAAAATTTGTGATTACAGCCAAGTTATCATAAACTTCGGGTGTTCGTAGATGCTGATTTTGTTATATCTAATAACTTTTGGTATGCACCAAGGGCTTCCCGAAGTTCTTCTTTTAATCAAGGATCAAGATTTGCCCCAATCACTTTTTCTTTTCCTGCTTCTCCTTGCGTTTTTCTTTAATGGTTTTTGTCGGCTTCTTTTTCACATCCTTTTTGGTGTCTCTTGACTTTCCCATTTTTTTCCTCCTGAGTAAAGCATTGACGTATCAGCCCCCAAATTACAAGGGTTTAAGGCGTTCATTTACAGGGTACAAGGAGCAAAGCTGTTGTGAACCGGTGAAAACCCTTGATTACAAGGTAGGTAGATTATCATTGGCTTTCCCAAATGGCAAATAAAATGAAGACCAAAATGAAAAATTTGTGGCTCTTTCATGCGAGGATCAAAAAGAGGAGGACAAAAAAATGGACCCAAAATTTGTTCTCTTGATATCAGTTTGACGACGCGTAGAAGAGATACCATTTCCCCTTGATCCTGCGATATAGTCTCTTCTCTTCGGGCCCGCAGGACCCGTAATTGCCTCGTCAATGCTCTCGACGCAGGACAGATCTTCTTCACTGTAAGCATATCCCTTTATACAGCCGCCCGGGCCGAACAAGTCCTGGAACCATACCTCGTACAAAACCAGTTTCGGTTCCGTGGACCGAACTAAGACTCGACTGATCCCGAGTGATGATAATAATTTCTGATTCTCCGGATCTGAATCGAGCTTTGAAAACAACTCTTCATTGTTCTCGAAGCCCGTAATCAACTGCTCGTCACTCGGGTAGGGAGGAGACGAGGAACCGCAGCTCGAAAATATCGAAATCATCAGTAACAGGCTCACTCCGACAACGATTGTTTTCATGCTTTTTCCTTTATTCGGCATCATGATTAAATATGTAGTCATTCACATTATAAACGAATTGAAATTATAATAATTCCCTATAATATCAGACAAATCGGGCAGGTTGAAACCAAATATCCTCATTTCTGGAAATAATGGCAGATACCAGATATTTTGGTTCACCCAAAATCTTTAAATTTCAGAATATTACCCGAACCTTCTTTGAGCTGGTGATACACAGTTTATAATCTCCGTTGTGTTACCTCACTTGCAAACAAACAGTGTCAAAACCTAAATAGTTAATAAGATGGCAACTTCAATTCATAATCCAAGCTTTGACTCTGTTCCGCACAGAAATTTGATACTGCAATGTTATCTTCTTGATGGCAGCGGTGTCGGCCTGGGCGGGCGGCTTGGCGGGCGGCTTGGCGGACGGCTTGGCGGTCTTGAAGGCGGATGCTGTGGCGGCCGGTAATGCGGTGGCCTGTGGTGATGATAGTTGTGATGATAATATCCCCAGGACGTACCATAGTTAACGCTCACACCGTAATAGGAGCTGGTTGGAGCACAGGCTGTTATCAGCGCAAACACGAGACCCATAATACAAGCAAATATATTGGTAATATATCGTCTCATTGCGATTATTCTCCCATGGATGACGCGCCAGGCAGTTGTTGTAGACCAAATACAGCCCCATTTGGATCTGAAATGATTGCAACCATTCCTTCTCGAACCCTTTTATCAGGCTCAATCAACAGGATACCTCCCAATTGTTTGGCTTTATCAGAAATGGCCATAACGTCCTCAACTGCAATATACGGAACCCAATTCGGTTTAACATCGTCCACGGGTATCTTAACCATTCCCGCCAGCGGCTGTCCATCTTTGACCAGTAAGCAGTATTTTGAGTCGCTTTTGACATCCACCAATTTTTGTTCGTAACCAACCAGTAAATGATAAAACTTCAGCGCGGAATCCATATGCGAAGTCCATAATTCACTTCCCATCCATAAGTTCTCCATCACTCCTTTGTCCGGTGGATCACCACCCAATACAGTTATCATGGCAAACACCGCACCCTGCGGATCTTTTACCACAGCGACACGCCCCCTGTTTGGCAACTCTTTTGGTCGCATATAAATAATTCCATTGTTTTGTTCCACAAGCTTCGTTGATCGATCCACATCCTCCACCGACACATAGCTAAGCCACTTGGACTTGCGAGCCTTATTTTTTTTCCGGTTTATCTGAATAGCATTCGCAATTGGGATCCCTTCCCGAATGATCGTATTGACTAACTTTCTCCCGGATTCAGCAGGGTAAAAAGACCAGCCAAATAATTCTTCATAAAAATGGCTGGCGATTTGCAAATCATGCGTGAACAAATCAAACCATACAAATTTTCCAACAAGGCGCAGATTTGTGGGCTCCGGAGTTAACCTTGGTACGACAACTTGCTGCTTTGAACAGGCACTAACTCCCATCATCATGAAAAATACCATGACAAATACCCAACAAAACTTAGTTTTACTGAACAATGCGCTGCTATTCTTATTAGTGATCAGCATGTCAATAACTCCGTATCTATTGTAAGTTGAGCGTTATTTCGCAAAATCGTATGCACGTGTATTATGGTTTATCAAAGCAACTTTAACACGGTAAAGTCATCTATTCACGTTTTTAGAATATTCGGATGGATGGTATTAATCAGAAACTTCTCAGAAACTTTTCTGCTTCTGATTCCAAATCATAAACATCCGCCATAATTGAAATAAAATTGCCTGAAGACAACTCAAGGGTCTTCTCAGCTACTTCTTTTATCCTGTTTTTACAGGATTCGTTTAATCCACCTGCCGACAACGTTGCAAGAAGATTTCCTAAGGCGATTACTGTCTGAAAATCTGATCCTTGCTTAGATATATGGATTAGATTATGATATCTACATGCATCCTCGATTTTGCCAGGCAGTCTCCAATGATGACATAGCAGAGAGCCTATGTAAGAACTGGTAGGTAGTTTATAATGTTCTTCTGCTTCTGAGAATAAACAACCATCTTGTTCACAATACCGTTTGAGCTCCTTGTAATGCTCAGGGAAAAATTTAATATATACCAACTTACCAATATCATGGAGTATGGATGCTGTCCATAACTCTTCAGGATCTAAGTAACTATAAAATCTCTTAGCCAAATACTTCGTGGTTAGAGCTGTAAAGAAAGAGTGGTACCAATAGTTATTAAGCTCTTTCTTTTCTTTGATTCCTATTGCATTAACAACACCGACAGAAATCACAATCCGTTGAATAACACTAAATCCTAAATATGCAACAGCATACTTCACATTTGAAGTAGTTTTGGGAAGTGAGTAATATGCACTGTTAACAACCGCTAATACTTGGGCAACCAGCGCTGGGTCTCCGGATATGATCTGTGCTATCTTTGTGCTGTCTGTTGCTTCGTCTTGCATCATTCCCTGAATACGTATCACTGCTTCAGGCAGTGAAGGTAGGCTGCAATGCTCACGAAGAAATGTTTTTGGGTCGATCTCTATTGGTTTTAACATGCCTCCTCCATTCTGTATATCATTGTTAAGGGGAGCACTCAGCTAACACTTTTATATTAATATTTCACCCTCAATTTTCCCGGCTTGCTCTATTTTGGTAAGGTAAAGACCGAAATCAAAGTTGTACAGCTTGCCAATTTAATCAAGGATCAAGGTTTGATATTCAATCACTTAAAATTGTTGGTCTAAAATTTTTCTTATTTCCAATGACAGAATTTTATCATCGAATGGTTTCTGAATAAATCCATCACAACCACTAGATAATATCTTGCCTGCCTGGCCATCGATGCTATACCCACTTGAAAGAAGAACCTTTATGTCAGGATTGACAGCTCTAAGCTTGTCATAGGTATCTCCACCACCCATCTCCGGCATGACCATGTCCAAGATGACCATATCGATCTTTTTTTGATTAATTCTGTAAATTTCTATAGCCTCTTTTCCGCTCTTTGCAGTTAGAACCTCATAACCTAATTTTTCTAAAACATCGCGGCCAACATCTATTATCATTTCCTCATCATCCACGAGCAGAACTGTCTCTGTACCCTTTAATATTTCTTTTTGTAGCATCTTTTCTTTAACTATCTTTTTTTCAGATGCCGGCAGGAAAATGTTAAAAGTCGCCCCTTCACCTTCTCTACTGTATACATTGATAATGCCTCCATGACTTTTTATAATTCCATAAGCCGAAGCAAGCCCCAACCCCGTACCCCTACTCACCTCTTTTGTGGTAAAAAACGGATCAAATATTCTATGTTGAATGGTTTCATCAATACCAATACCGGTATCTGTGACAGAAATTTTTACATACCTGCCAGATTTCACTCCATATGGTTTAACATCGTTATCATTTAAAATAACATTTTCTGTTTGAAGATACAGCTCTCCAGTTCCGGACATGGCCTGCCAGGCATTAACATAGAGGTTTAAAATCACCTGTTCAATCTGAGACTGGTCTACTTCTACGGTCCAGATATCCGCTTGACTTTTTTTGTGTATGGTAATCTCTTTTTTAGTTCTGCCAAACATGTCTGAGCTTTTATTGATAATTTCGTTCATGTCAGTCGGCTTGACTTCATATTTTCCACTTCTGGCAAAGCCCAGAAGTTGTTTGGTAAGATTTGCCGCATTCTTTATATAATCCTCTATTCTATTGAGGTATTCAAAATTGTGGTGATTAGAATCAATATCAAAAGATAATAGTGACGTGCATCCTTGAATGCCCATTAACAGATTATTAAAATCGTGAGCAATGCCTCCGGCCAGTGTGCCAACGGCCTCCATCTTCACGGCTTGTTGAAGTTGATTTTCCAGCTCTTTCTGTTCACTGATATCTCTTAAATTTATGACACTGCCCATGGGGTCTCCATCCTCGCTCATATAAATGGCTCCGCTTATGCTCACAGGAATAATGCTTCCTTCTTTTGTGTAACGGCGAGTTTCAATGCCCGAAAAATTTTCTCCGGATAACACTTTATTGATCATCATTTCGGTTTCCGGCCAAGCATCCGTTGGCACAAAAACATCCATTGACTTGCCAAAACATTCCTCTAATGTCCATCCAAAAACATTTGTGAAGGCTATATTAAAGTAGGTTACTTTACCCTCCATATCGTAAACGACAACAGGGTCAGGATTTGCTTCCAGGACTATACGATATTTTTCTTCACTTTGTTTCAAGGCATCCTCAATGCGCTTACGTTCAGTGATATCCCTTGCAACTGAAATCATGGCAACAACTTTTCCTTCACGAATTAAAGGGGCGGCACTAACTTCACCGAACTTCTTCGTTCCGTCCCTGGAAATAAACTCGTATTGAGACAGAGGAATCCGTTCTCCTGCAAGGACTTTCATCGTGTCAGAGAAAGCTTTTTCCAATGAATCCGGGTCAAGGACATCCAAATCCTGTATGTGCTTTCCGATCATTTCCTCGGGTTTGTATCCCAGTATCCTTTCTACAGAAGGAGATATATTTATAATCTTAAAATCAGGATTTGTTGAAAATATAACGTCAGATATATTTTCAAAGTATAGGCGGTGTCGTTCCTCACTCTGCTGCAACGCTTTTTCTGCCTGTTTACGTTCGGTTATATCCCGAAAACTCCATACACGTCCAGCAATTTTATCCTGTCGCATCAACGGACAAGAATAGCGTTCTAAAATCTGTCCGTTTTTAAAGAAGATCGTATCAAAATCTTCATCTGCTGAATTGTATAGTTCCTGAACTTTTGAGAGAAACGCCTCAGGATATAACAACTGATCTAAAACATACCTGAGCAAGTTCTTATCATCCCTGGTTTCGATGAGTTCATTTGGAATATTCCATATCTGTGCAAATCGTTCGTTAACAAGACTGACTTTTCCATTTTTATCAACGACATTCCATCTACAGCTGATTCTATCGTTGCTTTTAGAAGTTCCTCGCTTTCCCGAAGTGCACTTTCAAGAGAACTTTGTTCAAGTAACTCTTTTTTAATTTTTTTAATCCTTTGTTCCAATTCTTCGTAGGATGGTTTTTTTGCCATCAGAAAGTCCCCCACATGAAAAACAAATAAAAGGATTTGGCTTTACTGGAAATAATCCGTCTATGTTGAACCTTTGAACTGTCTACATTGCTTCATCAAACTCATCTCTGTATCTTACAATCCCAGAAACTCCTTTCATTACTGAATCTTTAAGAATCATTGCCATAAATGCTTCATCTGGGATACCTTTCCATTGACTCTTTAAACCATATTTTGATGCTCGTTGAAACCCAAATCGTGGATAATACTTTTCATGGCCAAGCACGATAACAAACGGGCATGGCGTGTTACGAATAATTCGAAGACCTTCTTTTACAAGAATAGAACCAATCCCCTGATTTTGTAACTCCGGTAATACCGCCATGGGAGCAAGGCCCATTCCTTCAATAACGCCTTCCTGCGTTTCTATCGTTACGGGACTGAACATAATATGCCCCACTACTTTATTTTTTGAGATTGCGACAAGTGATAGTATTCTATTACATGATTTACGCAAATTATCGACGATACGCCCCTCTAAAAGTTGTCCAAACGCTTTATCGTTCAACAAGCGAACTTCATCAATATCTATAGGTCGCTCAAAACGTACTTCAACCACTGATTCATTCCTGTTTGATACAATAGTTTATTGTTATTTTAAAATTAAAGGTAGCTTGCCAACACCTCAATATCATTTTAATTAAAGATATCGCGAAATTAAGCGGTATAGCCGCGTTTCATAAAATCGTTACACGATTTTATTCCAGGTAAATGCTGCGTTTGCCCCCCAACCCTAAACCCCTGCGTGTCGGAGCGAAGCGGAGATCCCGGTTTTTTCGGGGTGGAGTGAAACGGAAATTTATCCGCCTCTGGAGGATCCCGCCTAACGGGGTCCTAACGAAGTGGACTTGTCCGCCGATGCACTGTGGAGGACTTGTCCGCCGATGCACTGTGGAGGACTTGTCCGCCGATCTTTGTGGGGGAGATCCCGTTATCGGGACCCAGTGAAATTTTTACCCCGCCCGCCCCGCAGGTAGTTTACTATCGTACTGGGATTAAACCGTTCTGTCTTTTTTGTTTTACTGGAGCTCTGTAGTGAAGGGCAATGCCCATTTCACCGGGGAACCTTTGAACCCGTAAACGTCTATCTGTATTTTATACTTCTTTAATCACTGATCAAGAAAATAAACTTAAAATGTTAAGTGCCTGCTCTTCCTGTCCGGAAGGTGCGAGGGAACTCGCATTCCTACCGCGACCTATTACACATGGGAATAAAAATTTCAACTTTCTTTTCTCAAAAAAGATAAAAAGCAAACCAATGCCAATCGCTATAATATTTGACTTCGTCTTCGAAATGTTCTATTATACTATTTAATAATTTCACCAACGAAAGGGCAAAGCTGTCGAAAGGCAGTGACGCAAAGCCACGGGTCAAAAGCTCCAAGGGCCATGATAGCCGGGCTACCGAAGGTACAAGTAAACGCCTTCATACAATTGGGTACTAAGGCGTTTTCTATTTTCAGAAGTTCATCGGCAAATGAGCTGACCCCCGTGGTGTATAGCCCAAACAAAAGGGAGGTTCACGTGAAACGCATATTTTTGCTATTCATCTGTTTTTTAGCTGTTTTTGGTATTGTATTGCCGGTTTCTGCCTTTGAACTGGGCGCTCGAGGATACTACTGGTTTCCGGAACTGTCCGGCGTTATCCGCGTAGACGATGCCGGTATCGTTGGCACCGAGCTTGATTTGGAAGATGATCTGGGCGTTGACAATGAAAGCTATCCGGTTATGGAAGTGTTTGCCGGAATAGGGAAACATCACCTCAGCTTGGCGTTTTACAACCTGGATTATGACGGCGACACCGTTCTTACAAAAGATATTTATTTTAATGGGGAGCTTTTCCAGGCAAATGAAAGGGTTATCAGTAGTCTGAAGTATGATAATTACGACGTTATGTATAGATATGATTTGATTGATCTGGAGAACTTTCTGGCCGGCGGTTCTTTGGGATTGGTTGCCAGGCTGATGGTATTTGACGGATCTGCTTCAATCGCTTCAGCAACCGTTACGACCAAAGAGGATTTCACCGCACCGATTCCCATGGTAGGTGCCAATTTTCATGTGGGTATATTAAAAGATATTCTAGAAGCCCGGGTGCTGGTAACCGGTATCGGATATAGTGACAATACGGCTTTTGATGGTCAGGCTGAGATCTCTTTAACGCCGTTCCCGTTTCTGGACATTCACGGCGGCTATCGCTTTTTAAAAATTGATGTCGAGGAAGATGATGTGAAGCTTGATTTTGATAATTCCGGTTTATACGTGGCGTTAACTGTAAGTTTTTAATATAATTTTAGCCTGATAACCTGATAATCTGATAGAGGATTTATAAGCCCGTATGTGAAGCAATATTTCACACACGGGCTTAATTATTTGAAATCATGCCATATGTTAAGGTAGTCAAGCCGAGTTATTCTGAATTTTGATGAAAATCATTTGATTCAAGGAACATCCACAGTTTATCAGTGCTGAAATCTTTGGTTCTTACAAATGAAAACAAAATAGCCATAAAATAACAATAAAGAATTAGAACATATTTGCCCTGTAATACAAATAACAATCTTAATCATTGGATATGTTATCTTTCCAGCAAACCAAATATTAGTAAATGACAGATATCTCAATATCATTTTTTTTAATTCATGCAAAAGCTAAATTTGCTCCTGACAGCCTCTTTTAATCAAAAATAAAGGTATGCCCCCTACCCCTTTCGTCCACACCCAGGCTGATGGAAACT
>JAOUGB010000312.1 GCA_029857875.1 Desulfobacteraceae bacterium
CGGCAGGTCTTCAAATATTTTTCTTGAGATGTTTAGATCTTCTGAATTGTCGTGGACGGATTGGGCAATCATCTCAAACGGGATTACATTTTCTTTAAGGTTGCAATATTTTTCAACAAAAAAATTCTCGGAATTTTTGCAAAAACTGAAAAAGGAGAACCTTTCAGCCAGTTCCATAACAGCGCTTGCTTCAGCCTGATGGGGTGTAGCACCTTTTCCCATCTGTTTTTTCGTTCCGATTATTTCAATGGCATCTTTGCCACAACTACTGAAATAAACCGGGATGTCCAATCTCCCTTTATCGATTCTTACCGTATATTCAAGGATATCAAGATCAACTTTTTTTAATTTTTTTTTGAAACGGATAACCGTCTCCTCGGGTGGCAATATCTTGTCCTGGTCCAGTGTAAAGCGCTTGAAAGCATCCTTTAAAATAATTTTGTTGGTCATAGTTTTTCCTTTTTAAAACACATTTATTCAATTTAGGTTATCGATAAGTTTCGCACCCTTAATTATCAGCAACTCTAAAAAAGTGCAGCAGGCCGGGAAAATTTATTAAGGTATAATCCTAAGGCTAAAATATTTTTATATGCATAAAAACCGTATGGGTCAAATATTTTTGAACATCTCATGCTGATGAGTCCACTTTTGAGTATTTTTTTTAAATTGACCGATTCTTTGGAGTTTGATATGAAAAAAATAAGCGTTTTTATGGGGATGTAGCTCAGCTGGGAGAGCGCGGCGTTCGCAACGCCGAGGTCGAGGGTTCGATCCCCTTCATCTCCATTTCAATTAAAACAAGGACTTGAAACATATATTTTCAAGTCCTTCTTTAATTTGTTATGGTTTTGTCAACAGGTAAGTTGTTTTTTATACAAATTTGTTGTAAGAACAAGACGTATTGATAAATTCAACAATCCAATCTACAATTCAAACAATTAAGTTTATTAAGGTTGCAGATTCTGTCCGACGCAACAATGAACAAAAATGTAAGGGGCATTAATGTTATGGAGCGTACAGCCGAAGTTGAACGGAAAACAAAAGAAACATCGATTCGTATTGTACTTAAGCTGGCAGGCAGTGGTGAAAATGACATATCAACAGGAATCCCTTTTTTTGATCATATGCTGACACTCTTTGCCGTTCACGGCTTTTTTGATCTGTCCATTGACGCTGCCGGGGATATCGATATTGATTTCCATCACACAATAGAAGATGTTGGACTTGTCCTGGGGGATGCGTTTGACAGTGCTTTAGGCGACAGGAAAGGGATAAAACGATTCGGCCATGCTGTTACTCCGATGGATGACGCACTCGCTTCTGTGGCCGTCGATTTGTCCAGGCGTCCTTTTTTGGTTTACAATGTTCCGGAAAGAGCAACATCCGAAGGGCATGCTTTCACATCTCTCACCAAGGAATTTTTAAGGGCATTTTCAAACAGGTGTGGAATGAACCTTCATGTTAATGTTTGTTACGGTGATAATGAACATCATATTAATGAATCTATTTTTAAAGCTGTCGGAAGGGCTTTGGGCCAGGCTGCTTCTTTTGATGACCGGATAAAAGATGTTCGTTCATCAAAGGGTGTTTTATAATCATACTTAACCCTCCTTAACCCGGAGAAACCGGAGCCAAATTGAAAAATGACCATTGAAGATTTGTGATATCGCTTCATGCTATCTTTTTATTAATACTTCACCGAATTAAACGTATCGTAACTTCTACAACTTAATACAAATATAAGACATTTTATGAGGCTTGAACGCTTGACCCGAATATGGAATAATGGAATGGTGGAATAGTGGAAGGTTGGTTTTTTAAAAAGGATATTATCCAATTTTAATTTTATCGTCAGCACAAATTTTGCCATTAACCCAACATTGCATTATCCCAGAACCCATTATTCCATTATTCCATTATTCCAATTGGGGCGAAGCCCCTAACTTGTGCATCAATAATTTTTGCCGATGAAGCCATTACAAACTTATAATGTGTTGCTTAAAGTTTTTCTTTTGACAGGTATAGTGTTTTTCTCAGCTTGCGGAGGCGATAATATTGTAAAGGAAAAACCGCCGAGTCTGACTGGAATAGAAAAAATATTGATTCTTCCTTTTACGGATATGGCTTCAGTGTTTGGAGAAAGTGCGAACGGTCGTTGTCCGGTGTGCGGAAAGGTCTTCACCACCGGAGAAGTGGCGGAAGGCGCAGCCGCTATGCTTACTGAACATTTGTTTATTTTATTAAAAGATCGAAAAGATATTGAACTGATACCCAGCAGCCAGGCCCAAGGGGTTATGTCAGGACTGCTGGCGGGAAGCAATAAAACGGTGCAAGAACGAGACTTGCAGATTGAAATTGGACGTTCACTAAATGCCGATGCGATATTTGCTGGGTACATTTATCGTTTCAGAGAACGAATCGGTGGTGAATATTCAGTCGATTTGCCGGCCTCTGTAGCTTTTGATATACACCTTATCCGTGTTGAAGATGGCCGCGTGTTATGGAGCGCTCACTTTGATGAAACGCAACTACCGTTGTCCGATGATCTTTTTCGGCTGGGCCTCTTTTTAAGAAGAAAGGCCAAATGGATTACCGCAAAAGAGATGGCAATTTCTGGCATTGAAGATATGCTTAAAGACTTTTCTGTTCCTGCCAAAACCGAAACACTGGAAAATAGATAAAGCGATGCTTATTATCCCTGCAGTTGATATAAAGAATGGAAAGTGTGTGCGGCTCTCACAAGGTCGTATGGATGCAGAAACGGTCTTTTCCGATAATCCTGCGGCTATGGCAAAGAGATGGGAAGATGAGGGAGCTGAAATTATTCATGTCGTTGATCTTGACGGTGCCATTGAAAAAAGTCCTCAGAATCTCGATTCGATAAGAAAAATCATAGATAGTGTAAATGCAGATATACAGGTTGGCGGGGGAATCCGGAACGAAAGAACTATCAAAATGTTTTTCGAAATTGGGGTCAAGAGGGTTGTTATTGGAACTGAAGCCATTCAAAATCCGAAATTCGTAAAAGATGCTTGCAAGGCATTTCCCGGCCAGATTGTTATCGGCATTGATGCGCGCAATGGGTTGGTAGCCATTGAGGGGTGGACTAAAACAACCCAAGTAAGTGCTGTGGACCTTGCAAAACAATATGAAGATTGTGGCGTTGCCGTTATCAACTTTACAGATATCTATCGGGATGGAATGAAAACAGGCCCAAACATCGATGAAACCCGTCGTCTTGCTGAAGCTGTTTCCACACCGGTAGTTGCTTCAGGTGGGGTTTCTTCTATGAAGGATATTCAAAATCTATTACCATTGGAAGCCGTCGGTGTCGTTGGGGTCATTACCGGTAGAGCTTTATACAGCGGAAGCTTAAATCTTAAAGAGGCCATTGAGACTTTAATAGCCAGACAATAAAATCTAATCGATGCATCAAATAATTGAATAAACAGGAAATATGATAATTGTCTTGACAAACCAACAAATAATAGTTACTTTTTGATGTTAAAATAAAATAGAAAATAATTGATCATATTTGACGGTTTCTCGAAAAGTCTTTTTGGGTTGTTCAATGACAAATTAGGGATTTTGGTTATCAAAAAACTTCTAAAAATCAATCAAACTTGAATTTTAGATTTAAATTTTCTATAAATTAAAGATAAATATGTTCAATTATATCAATGCAAACATACAGTTTTTTGGATTCAACTCGTTTAAGAACCTCCCATAATGATCGGTTCCTTTATTGTCAGTCATACCATTTTCATCTCGATGGAGGTTGGTCTTTTTGACAATTTTTATTCCTGAAGATAAGGTTTTAGAAATTAAAAATGCAGCCGATATTGTTGAAGTCGTTTCAGAAAGCGTGCTGCTGAAAAAAACAGGAAAAAACTATGTTGGTCTTTGCCCGTTTCATTCTGAAAAAACCCCGTCTTTTACCGTAAGTCCTCAAAAACAGATATTTTATTGCTTCGGCTGTGCCGCTGGAGGGAATGTTTTTAGTTTTATTATGAAACGTGATGGTATTTCTTTTCCAGAAGCCGCACGGATTCTTTCCAAACAATATGGTATCAATGTTCCGGTTAAAACGATGTCAAAAGAGCAAAAAATGCTAAGGAGCGAAAGGGAAAATCTGTTTGCCGTGAATAAACAGGCGATGGATTTTTTTTACAACAATCTGTTTAGTGCTCCTTCAGGAAAACAGGCGGTGCTATATCTCAAGAAAAGAGGAATAAGTCAAGAGACGATGGAATTATTTAGGCTTGGATACGCTCCAGAAGGTTGGAATAATATTAACAATTTTTT
>JAOUGB010000313.1 GCA_029857875.1 Desulfobacteraceae bacterium
CCAATAAAAGCAGAGAAAGGGCAATAAATAGGATTTGTACATGGTACCAAGTTCCATGTAACTGAGCCCTCGTGGTGTTTTTCTAAAAAGTCTCCGAGCCGGAGGCTAATATTCAAGGATTTAGAAAAAAACTCTCCGACCCCTCATGTAACTAAAATTCATTTTCCCGGAAAAAATTGATAATTTTACAAAATTTAAAGCTTAAATTCTTCTTTGTAAACCCTGGCGGATGAAAAACCTATTTTTTTAACCGCACGGATCATTTCTTTCATCATCTCAAAAGGACCGCAAACAAATACGTCTGATTTTCGGCCCCACCCTTTTAGCATTTTTTCGAGCTTAGTCTGATCCAGTCGGCCGATTTCGTTTTCACCTCTGCTGTCATGTGTAATAATATGAATGATATTAAAATTTTGTAAGCGATGCTTCAGATCCTCGAACTCTTCAGGGTAAAGACCGCTGAAGAATCCATGCGTTTTGCTTTCATCAAAAAATTTTCCCGGCCAGCTGCTCTGCACCGAGTTGCTGAAAATTAGGGGTGTGAAACTTGAGTAGGGATAAAACCGAATATTGCACTTTGTATGATCCGGGTAACTTCGATCATTTGCTCTGCGTTCATGTATGCGCCGCGAATTCTGTGCATTTTTTTTCTGTACGCTTTTGCATGTTCTTCTGACCAGAAGAAAACGCACTCAATTCAAAATGAATCAATAATACTATCGTCCTTGAGATTAAGTAAATCAACATCCGGTACAAAGACAACCGGTTCACATCCTTCATTATTTGTTTTGTAACGAAGATCGCTGTCAATCTCAATTTGCATCGAACGGGAGCAGTGGGCACATTTTGTTTCAATTTTAACTTTCAGATATTCATTTCGTAATTTCCCTTGCACGAAGGGTGTCGCAAATGCGTCTGCTGCTCAGGCGGCATATAATTGTTCTCCGGTACTGAAAGTAATTCTGTGTGGCGTTTTATCAACGGTAACAGGATATGCCCACACGACTTCCCCATTTTTATTCCGGTATAAAAATGTCATGCGCTTTTCTAAATGATCCAGAGCGTCTTTTACACGATCAGCAGATAGCTCAAGTCTATTTGCAATGGATTCCGGTGATAAAGGCTTGCCGATGTATGGGAGTTCTCTTACCACAAAATGGTGTATCATGCGATGTTCATCGGATAGAGAGCCAAATACCTTTTCAGATCTTTTTTTCCCTTTGGCAATCTGTTTTTGCCATAAAAATGGGGGTATGTTTATGACATATCGCCATAAACCAAGCATTAATTTGTTTTTCATAGAAATCCCATTTTCAGATGTTTTGTCTGCTGTCCATATTGGAACATCTTTTAACTTGGTTTAAAAATTTCATTGCTTTAGGTATTCTGCATGTATTGACACACGGTGGGAGTTTAACATATGAAAAGAGATAAAAAAAGATTGAATATCAGATGAAATTGTTGAACAAAAGGAAAATCCATTTGAAAATCATCCTAACCAACAACCTCCGGCTTTCAAACATCCCTTCGGAAATCCGAACCCAGCTCATGGAGACCCTGACGTTTCCCAACCCCAAATGGATGGAAAACGAACGCATGGGCCGGTGGAACCGGGGCACCCCCAAGATGCTCAAATTTTATGACAAAGTTCGAGGGGGCGGTCTGTGGATTCCCAGGGGATACATGCGGCAGCTCTTGCTGATTTGCAGACGGGAAGGTGTAAAATACGACATCGATGATCAGCGCCGGACCTTCAAGCCAATGGATTTTCATTTTGAGGGGCAGTTAAAGCCGTTTCAGCAAAAAGCCGTCAACGCCATGATGTCAAAAGACTTCGGGACCCTGAGCGCCCCCACCGGCAGCGGAAAAACCGTGATGGCTCTTTTTATCATTGCTCGGCGAAATCAGCCGGCTCTGATTGTGGTACACACCAAGGATCTGGCTTTTCAGTGGATGGAGCGCATCGAACAGTTTTTAGGGATTCCAAAGGACACGGTAGGGTTTATCGGAGGCGGCAAAATCAATATGGGTAAGGAGATGACCGTGGCCCTGGTTCAGACCCTGTACAAATGTGCTGAAGACGTTTCAAAGGAGATCGGCTTTTTGGTAGTGGATGAATGCCACCGGTGCCCCAGCAGAACATTTACCGAAGCGGTGACCGAATTCGATTCCAGGTATATGCTGGGGCTTTCGGCAACACCTTATCGCCGGGACAATCTGTCCAGGCTCATTTTCTGGCATTTGGGAGACGTTCACCACAAAATCGATCAGGACCGCCTGGTTCAAAGTGGTGATGTTTTAGCTGCCGAGATCATTGTTCGGGAGACGGAATTCAAACCCTATTACGATCCGGTGAACGAGTACAGCAAAATGATGTCGGAGCTGACCCAGGACGATAAGCGAAACCGCCTCATCGCATCGGATATCGCTGCGGAAGTCGAGCATAACCAAGGGGTCTGTCTGGTGCTTTCAGATCGAAAAAAACACTGCGAGACATTGCAGTCTATTTTACGATTTCGGTATAAGATTTCCGCCGGGCTCTTGATTGGTGATCTCAGTGCAACTGAGCGGCAGGCGGTGCTGGATCGTCTGGATCAGGGAGATGTCAGGGTGTTGATCGCTACCGGGCAGTTGATCGGGGAAGGCTTTGACCGAAGTGATCTGTCGCCGCTGTTTCTGGTAACCCCCATCAAATTCAGCGGCCGGGTATTGCAGTACCTGGGGCGTGTTTTACGACCTGCGCCGGGTAAAGAAAAAGCCCGGGTTTATGATTATGTGGATGTTCACGTGGATGTGCTCAAAGCCATGGCAAGGGCACGGCAAAAAACATATTCAGGAAGAAGTGCCTAAAATGATCCAAAGCGATCTAATCCGCCAAACTTCGACGGCGGACAAGTCCACTCAGACAGATTCCAGCCAAAAATTTAATCATACCTGAAGATCCTTTGAAATCGATTTGTTTCAAAGGGCTAACCTATTACTAATTTTGCAAGTATATGCAGCATATTCGGGTTTGAATGCCTTGGACAACGATGCATCCATGACCGCCTCATAGCCGGTCATCCGGGCCACCACAACTTCATGTGTATCTAAGAATGTGAAATCTCCTCTTATTTTATGATCGGTGGCTTCTTTGATCTCAAGGACTGCGGTCACCCCGTCCGAGGGGAAAGCATCACGGTACTGACGATAGCTGGCACTGTAGCTTGGCAAAGACACCATACCCCGTTCTTCAAAGCACCATAGTATCGCCATCTGGCATGCGGAATCAAGGACCAGTGGGTCGGCGATCCACCGGCTTCTTAATGGTTCCTTCATCCATTTCACAGGGGAGGGCGCTGAAGAAATCCGTGCGGTGATGGATTGGGATGAATACCCGATAATCTCCTGGATACCTTGAAGTTCAACCCCGTGGAACAGGATGTTTTCATAGATTTCATGGATGGTTTTTGAATATCCGTTGGTGCCGATATATGCGGATAGGTCAAAACTGGGCGGCGGTTCGAGTTGATCGGTTAAAATGGCCGTGGCCCCGGAGTGGATCACCTCGATATTGTCCTTAATGCCGTCTCTGATTTGGACATCCACCTCAAAAGCCGCGCCTTTTTTTCTCGTTTTACCGGCCATGAGACGGATGTGTTTTTTATTTTTGTCGAGTTTTATGCCCTGAAAGATGCGCATATCGTCCAGGCCGTGAAGCAAAAGTCCCGGGTTTTCATGCAGAGCCCCGTGGCCGAGCCATTCGGCAATCAAGGCAAAGGGCACCACGGGTTTACCATCCAGAATATGGGCGCCGAGGATCGGATATCGATCCACATCGATTTCGCGCTGAACGGTCATAGAGAGGTTTTCTTTTTTATTCAGGACAATGGGCGTCTCCAATGCTGATTCTGCAATTTCGGTTACATCTTTTTCTTTTTCAGGAAGGACATTGGCGCCGATGATCACCTCCACCGGCAAGTTGCCATGGCCCTTCATTTCATGGACCATACACATGGCGCCGGCGTCCACGGGGATGAGATCAATGCCGCTGGTCTCAAACTTTCGTTTGAGCGCTGAACAGACCATACCGCCGTCCCAGGGGCCCCAGTTGATGGAAACGACCCTGCAATCCGGGCGCTGGATGGATTCTTTTTGGGCCATTTTATTTAACACTTCATTGGCCATGGCATAATCTGCCTGACCGTTGTTCCCTACCCGGGCGGTGACCGATGAGAACAGTACCAGGTATTTTAAGGGGTCTTTTTTTGTGGCGTTCAGAAGAACGTTCAAACCCTTGACCT
>JAOUGB010000314.1 GCA_029857875.1 Desulfobacteraceae bacterium
ATCCTTTGATCACTGACAGATCACAGCCATGCCCAATCCTTTGATACGAGAATAATCACAGCAAATACCAGAGCTGAGATCAGGAAAGGATGTCTGAAAAACAATTTTGGTTTGATATTTTCAGTTCGAGTTCGATATCTATTGGATTTAGTGGATTTCATGTCAAGATATGGCAAATTGGGGCTTGAGCAAGAAAGCGGCAAATTACAATAATTTCCAAAAAAGTAATCGATTCTCTGCTGAATTGTCTTGATTCCATCACATTTTAAGCATAATTTAAAATCCGGTTTTGAGGTTACAGAAAAAACAACCCCATATTTAAAGTGTATATAATGGCAAGAATATTTTTAGTAAAATTAAGAATATTTAAAACATTACTTGTCATCTTTATAATCTTGGGTATTTTCGCAAACGGCGTTATGGCCGAAGCCTGTTTCTGCGGAGAAGCCTGCTCGCATAGCCTTCAAGGTAAAACAACAACAAGCACAGGTTCTCCATTTCATCATCGTTGTTCAGGGACTCACTGTAAAAGCTGTAATTTGGAAGATGGACAAACACTTCAGACAACAAACTCTCCTACTCCAGCCAGCAATTTAAATATACTTGATACATACTTGATCATATTGTTTTTAACTGATTATTATTCCGACAACCATACTATTATAAGTCTTTATCCTCAGAATGATACCTTTCTAAAACTCCAATCTTCAACGATTTACATCCTAAATCTCTCTTTGCTTATTTGACCCCTATTAAAATAAGATCTTCTTTCTTCAACCCTGAACCCTGTTTTTTAGGTGTAAACGACATTCAGGACCTGGAAGAGATGCAGACAGGCTGCAAGGAATTATATCAACCGTAACTCCTGTAACACATGTCCTGAAAAGGGGGCTATATGACCAAAGACACTTCTTATGGGTTAGGCCGGTTTGAAATTATTGAAAAGAAAAATGGCGAAATATGGTGGGAAACTCACGCTGGTTTCGGTCGTCTTAGGGCTGGGAAATGCTTTTTTGTAGGAGAAATTTTATTCATAGGCCCTTATAAAACGGAACAACCGGGCTTTCTAAAAGGTGAGTTCATTGAACATCTTAATAAATTGCCGAAATGGGAAAAAACCAAGTATTACTGCTCAAGCTATTCCATTTATAACTGTAAAACCGGCAGAATGTCCCATAATTTTGGAGCAGGTGAAGACTTAGGAAGTAAGACGAAAACTAAAAACAATTTTGGCAATAAAGAAAAATTGTATGAAGAAAATCTACCTGAGCCAATAAATCTTACAAAAGGCATTGTCAAATTCGAAAATAAAGGCGTTGTAATTTGGAGACTGCTCAAAGATCGGTTTCTTTAGGTACTTATTATACCGCAGGATTTAACATCCTGTAACCAAATAAAATTGCTTGGCAGGTGATTAGAATATCCAAAGGAAAAGGTGACAGTGATGAACTCGAAAAACTACGGAAAGATATTCTTTATTTCGGTCCTTTTGATATTATCGATTTTTCAGGTTGTCCCGGACTTGGTGATAGCAGATGATCACAAAACAAACAAAAGACATTACAAACGATATGAGAATAGCAAAGAACACCGTATTTATGACGATCACGATAGACGGCGGGTCAAAAAAGATGACGAAGGGAATGAGACTACAGGTCAAACCGCTGCATGGCTCCTGGTGACTGCAAACTTGACCATTGCCTTCAGCATCCTTATGAAAGGGGCGAGCCGCTTTCTTCCGTTAGATCCACAAACGAAAAGTTCATTCAAGAGCTTTAACCAGCTCCAGAAAAAACATTTGATGAGATTTCATTATGTTTTAAATCCAGTCGCCTTGGGTATCGCTTTTTTTCATTTTCTGTTGTCTTCTTGTCGGTCATCATCCCTCCCTGAATGGGGTTTAATAATGGTGACAGTGATGGTTTTTCTTGGTTTAATTTTAAAGTTCAAATTATCTCCCAAGGGGATGCGGAAATCCGTTTATCGATTACATACGGCATCGGCATCTTTTTTAATAATGATTCTTCTGTTAGTGGTCGGTCACCTGCTTGTTGACTGAGGAAGTCTTCAATGAAAAGTGTAATTATCACATTTGGAATATTCTGTTTCGTAAATGGAAAAATATTGGAAATGAAATATGTTGCGACTTGATATCGTTTGATATTTTATTTGAATTGTAAAATATTGGTTAGGCTTTATATTTTCTTTTTACTTTCGTAAGGCCGATTAATCCGATTCCAAATAGAAGCATTAGTGAAATTGCTGGTAAGATGCCAAGCTTCAAAGCAACCCAGCTTATCCCTACAAGGGGAAATAAGGTCATACGAACAATCATCCTCAAGTGATCATGCTTTGCGATAAAATCGGCGAAAGGTGGTGAGTATTTGTAATATAAATTTACGAAGGATTTGCCGGCGAAATTAGTTATAAGGAAACGATCCCGGAAGTCTCGCAGTATTTTAACATGCGGCTCAACTATAGAACCGTAAGCTGCTGTAGCTATAAAACAACCGCCGCCACCGCCACCGGTACTCACCGGGGCATTATAAACAGGGCTGCTATCACCACTGTCTTCATAATTGCCGGCAACTAAATTTAGGGAGCTTAAATCAGTAGCCGGACATCCGATCAAATTGGTTCCAAAAGCGATCCAACGGTATAATTGAGAGTCAAGTGGAAGGTCGGTTTTGGATTTTTGATTGGCCTCTCCTATTTTTGTAATATTTCCACTAAAAATTGCTTCCACAAATTCTTTTTGGGCCAGATTGGATGCGCCTTTAACATAACTGCCTGGGTAATACCAACTATATCGAGAGTTGCCGATGTATGCAAATGCTCCGCCATCGCTATTACCATTGGTAATCGCTTCTCCGAAACAATCCATGGATTTATAGGTGTTGTCTGAATTGAAGCCATCAATAGAACCCGCATAACATCCTTGAGAATAAACGAAAAAATATTTATCGTTTGTCATCGTATAGATATCATTGTTGTTTAACTTTATATCTGAAAAAATGGTTGAGTGGCCAGAATAGTTGATACTATAGAATTGATTTGAGTTGATATATGTCAAAAGTTGTGATTTCGGCCAGTTATTATCTTCCCAGTTTCGATCATACAGCGCAGTTTTCGGAGTTGAACCCATATAGGAGTATAGCCAGTCCATCCTGTCTCCTCCCCAGGTTGAGCTTTCCAATTCATCTCCGGTGAGAAGGATTTTCGTTGGGCTATCATGGGTTTCAAAGGCAATGATCTTGTTGATCTGATTCATGGTTTCCGTATAATCATCTGCAGGTATGCGGCCTACATACACCTCTGAAAACCAGTCGATATCACCTCCGTTAATTCCGTCATTTATTTCACCCCAAAGCTCATCTCCATCAAAATTCCAGGAGCCGTCCAGACAGCCAAAATAAAGGTCGCTCGGGATATAGGCGTCGGTATAATCACCAACATGAGCATAGCAGCCCCTCGTCGGAATGATCTGGTTTTCTGGAGGGCCGTCGCAATCACCGCCCAGCACCACATATTGTGTTCCATAATTTGTATACATATCCCGGATAAAATTCCGCATCTTTTCAGCAAGATCGACACCGGAATAAATGGCATCAATTTCGTTGATATATTCTATATATGTGGTATAGCCACCGCCTTCAGGCGAGGCTCTGTATGCTGTGAGTTTTTCAAATGCCGGCGATAACTCAGCGGTGGTAATCACCACATACTGACGTGTATCTGCAGCTGCAGTAGGTTCCTCGGAAGCGGATAAAAATTTTGCAGTCATTTCGTTTTCAGAAACCTGGTACAACTTTAAAAAATCATCTTTGTTGTCAATTATATTCAGGATTTTTTCTCTGTCTTCATAAGAATTGCGATAAGGCATGACCCAGTCCGGCCTATTTTCTTTTTCTGTTGTAATCCTGACTTCCAGCTCCTTGTAATATTTCAATTGACCTTCGACAGGGTTATAAAGAACAGGCATAAGGTCGACCAATGCGACTTTTACACCATTTAAAAACTGCGGTTTTCTGTTCTTGTAGATAACAGAAGGGTAGAGCGCATTTTTTTCGTAAATGTCCGAAGCGGGTTTTTCGACAGTATCGTACTCTTTTTCGAAAGCGGGTTGTGGCATGGTAACATGCTTGAGGATGTACGATCCTTCAATTTCTTTTAATGTTCCATATCTTATTTCGGTTGATACGACTTTTTCATCTGCGGGAATGAAAATTTTCGATGTTTTTACAGGGAGGATCGGATGGCCAACCATATCGTCCTTTTGG
>JAOUGB010000315.1 GCA_029857875.1 Desulfobacteraceae bacterium
GCTTCCTGGGCGACTTGGGCTGTTGTTTCCGACAATGCTGCAAATATGCCTCCGGTATGAAACCATCGCACACCGATTTGACCAAAAATGTGTTCCCAATCAATGTCTCCGGGTTTTAATTGAGATACGGCCGTATGCCCACGATCAGAGGTTCCCAATGCCCCGCGGATGCCAAAACCTCTTTCAGTAAAATTCAATCCGTTTCGAACCGTCCGGCCGATGCCGTCAAATTCGACCCACTTGATCAACGAAACGTCTACCCCGCCTTGAAGGATAAAATCTTCTACCAGTCGGCCCACGGCATTATCGGCCAATGCCGTAACCACCGCCGTGCGCTTGCCGAAGCATCTGCGGAGGCCACGCGCCACATTATACTCCCCGCCCCCTTCCCAGACCCGGAAAAAACGTGCCGTATGAATACGGCCTTCACCCGGATCCAGACGCAACATAATTTCACCCAGCGCAAGTAAGTCGTACGTGCAGATATTTTGAGGTTTGATCTTTAATATTGTCATTTTGATTTTCTCCCCATTGTTACAAAATTTGCTTTTCGAGTTAAATCGACGGCCTGTCGAGAGAGGCGAGTAATTTCCTCGAATTGTCCGTTTGATATGAGGTCTGATTTTACCATCCAGCTACCGCCGCATGCCACCACTTTGGGATGCTTCAGGTATTCTATAACATTTTGGGGGCCGATCCCTCCTGTAGGGATAAACTTCATCATTTGGTAAGGCGCGCTGATTGCTTTTAAGGTTTTCAATCCGCCAAAAGCTTCTGCCGGAAAAAATTTGACAATATTCAGCTCAAATTCAAGCGCCATTTCTATGTCAGTGGGTGTACTGATACCGGGGGCAATGGGGATAGAATGCTCAATACAATATCGGACGACTTTGGGATTGAATCCGGGGGAGACAACAAAACAGGCACCACAATCAATAGCTTGTTTAACCTGATCGATTTTAAGAACCGTACCGGCGCCCACAATCATGTCATCCCTGGTTGCAATCTTTTTAATGGCTTCCGCTGCAGCGTCGGTGCGAAAGGTAATTTCCGCACATGGAAGTCCGCCTGCGATTAAAGCATCGGAAAGATTATGGGCATCATTATCATCATAAATTGCAACCACGGGAATAATTCGTAGACTCAAAGCCTTTTTAAATTTTTCTTGCATGAGGACCTCCATTATTTTCAATACGTTTGATGTCCAGAGATCATTTTAAACAGGCTTAATTCTCAAGTTATGATGATTAAAGCATTACATTGCTATTCATCCCGAAATCCCAATTTTTTTGAAATATTCAATGCTGCGTCACAGGCGGCATCCTTCAATTCTGTCTGGATAGCTTTAAGGGTAAGGCGAATTGAAGGGCCTGAGATACTCATGGCCGCAATCACCTTTCCGTTTGCGTTCCTGATGGGGGCCGCCACACATCTGATTCCTTTTTCGTTTTCTTCATTGTCGATGGCATAACCCTTATTCCTTACGGTTTGTATATGTTTCTTAAACTGTGAAATATGAGTTATTGTGTTTTTCGTTCGTTCAGGTAGACCTTTTTCTTTGATAATTTGATTAAGCTCATCTTCGGCAAGATGTGCTACAAGGATTTTTCCCACAGAACAGCAATGAACCGGAATCCTTAGTCCAACTCGTGACATCATTTGCAGACCTGTTTGATGAAGCGCTACCTTGTCTATATACAGCGCTTCATTTTGGTCCAAAATTACCAAATGGATGGTTTCTCCGGTGGTTTTTGCAAGATCTATCATGAAAGGTCTTGCCTCGTTTTTAAAATCAAGCTGATTAACAAGAAGATTGCCGAGTTCAACAAGCTTGAATCCCAAGAGATAATTTTTATTTAATACATCCTGTCTAACAAAATCAAAATAAGCCAAAGAAGAAAGCAGACGATGCGTTGTACCTTTGGGCAAGTCTACTTTTGCTGATAATTCCTTAACACTTATACCTTGGGGGTGCTGCCCCAAAATGTCCAAAATTAGCGATACCCTTTCAATGGTTTGGACTAGATTTTTAGGTTTCTGATTTTTATTTGAGGTATAAATCGACATTTAAGCACCTTATAATTTCTTAATACGAAACAATATATCTTATTACGATACTAGGTTATTTTTTCCTCTTTTTGTTGTCAAGAGCTTTTTTCAAAAAATCCACAAAGTTTTTAAGTTCACAAGTTGACAAGGAGAGTGCCATTTGATCGTGAACTTTAAAATACACTTAAAATGCTGAATTTGTCGGAGCCCATTCCCTTTCCAAAAGTTATAGACTACGGTCTTTCATATAATAGGTGTTTTAAAAGAGCAAATAATGTGCCATTAAACGAGTTTCCAAAAGCATCAGCATTTACAAGAGGTTTGCCCACGGAAGGTTTATGATTAGATTTCAGGTGTGTCTGTAATTTTTACAATGTGTAAAACGTATATAAAACCTAAAAACAAATCAAATCATTGTCCGCATCCATCCAGACTGGAAAAGTTTCTCTGGACTTTTGGAGCGTTTCATAGGACAGCTCGCCGGTATAGATACACGTCTGGTTGCTCTTTTGAAAAATGATGTTTCCCCATGGATCGATGATGGAGGAATCTCCGCTGTAGGACAGACCGTTTCCATCTGTCCCGACACGGTTGACGCCGATCATGTAGCACTGGTTTTCAATGGCTCTGGCCTGCAAGAGGGCTTTCCAGTGCGCCGAGCGTCTTTCAGGCCAGTTGGCGATAAATATGGCTGCATCAAACTGGTTCGCAATATTTCGTGTCCAGACCGGAAAGCGAAGGTCGTAACAGATAAAGGGTCTGATCCTCCAGCCGTTTAATTCAACGGTAATATTTTTACTCCCGGCACTGTATACTTTTTCTTCGCCGGCCATCCGAAAAAGATGTCTTTTGTCATAGGTGAAGATTTCACCGTTGGGTTTGGCCCAGACCAGCCGATTGAAAAATTTGCCGCCGTCATCGGTGATGATGCTTCCCACCATGTCCACATTCTTCTCTGCTGACTTTTCTTTGATCCATTTGACCGCAGAACCTTTCATGTCCTGGGCCAGGGCAGCGGCATTCATGGTAAAGCCGGTGGGAAACATCTCCGGCAATACGATGAGATGGGTATTCTCCTCAATGGCATCTATTCTGGAATTAAACCCGGCCAGATTCGAATCAATATCTTCCCAGGCCAGTTCGCTTTGAATCAGTGTTACTTTTAAATCTTGCATAATTTCTCCGCAGCCTTTTCAAGAGTTTCATCTTTTTTTGCAAAACAGAATCGAAGTACTTTATGATCAACTTGATCATGGTAAAAAACAGAAGGTGGAATGGACGCCACACCATGCTCTATGGTGAGTCTTTTAGAGAATTCGACATCGGATTCATCGGAAATTGCGGAATAATCCAGCATCTGAAAATAAGTGCCGCGGCAGGGCAAGGCTTTAAACCGCGAATTTTTAATGAGCGATAAAAATTTATCTCTTTTTTTCTGATAAAATGCGGAAAGGCTCAAATAAACATCTTTATTTTTCATAAATTGGGCATAAGCATATTGAATCGGCGTATTGGATGCAAAGGTTAAAAACTGGTGCACCCTTTGAAATTCTTTAGACAGCGGGGCCGGTGCCAGGCAATATCCGATCTTCCAGCCGGTGGTGTGGTAGGTTTTTCCAAAGGAACTGACGACAAAGCTCCTTTCAACAAGCTCGGGATGCCGGGAAACGCTTTCATGTCTTACGCCGTCAAAAATAATATGCTCGTAAACTTCATCACTCAAAATCAGCACATCCGTATCCCGTAAAATGGTTTTAAGAGCGGATATGTCTACATCCGTAAATACGGCGCCTGTTGGATTATGGGGTGAATTCAGAATAATCAGCCGGGTTTTAGAAGACAGAACATTTCTGACATCATCCCAGTCGATTCGGTAATCCGGAAACTTGTACTTCACATATACGGGAATGCCGCCGTTGAGCTTTATGACCGGAGCATACGAATCAAAGGCAGGTTCAAGAATGATCACTTCATCCCTTTGTTGAACAACAGCGCTTATGGCTGCAAACAATGCCTCTGTTGCACCGGATGTGACGGTAATTTCAGATTCAGGATCATAGTCGGCATGGTATAGTTCCAAAACTTTTTCTGCAATCCGTTCCCGCAAGGCTTGCACGCCCTGCATGGGGGCGTACTGATTGTGGCCGGAGCGCATAAATTTGTCGACAAGGGCCACGAGATCCGGGTGGACATCAAAATCCGGAAAACCCTGGGAGAGATTTATGGCA
>JAOUGB010000008.1 GCA_029857875.1 Desulfobacteraceae bacterium
GCCGGTTGTGAGGAATTTCCTTTTGAATTTGCAAAGGGATTTGGGAAGGGAGAAGGGGGTTGTATTTGAAGGGCGTGACATGGGAACCGTGGTATTCCCAGGTGCTGATGTGAAGTTTTTTCTGGATGCATCTCCAAAAATCAGGGCTAAAAGGCGATACAAAGAATTAAAATCAATAAACCCTCAATCATTAGAAGCGGTTGAAAGGGACATGGGCCGTAGAGATAAAAATGACAGCACCAGAGAGTTAGCGCCATTAAAGCCGGCAGAAGATGCGATTCGAATAGATTCAACCGATCTTTCTGTTGAAACTGTTGTTGAGCGAATGGCGACCATCATCGGAACTCTAACTTAGTGCTTTGATTCGAAAATACAGTGACTTTCTTTTAAGGATCTAATAAAAATATCTGCTTGACCGGCACCAAGTTCTAAGCGGCCAATTTCTTTCCGAATCTTGTCAATTCTTTCGTCATTCCAAGTTTAAGCGAATTTATTGAGTTTTAATAATTTATTTAAAATAATCATTGTTTTTTGGGAATGAGTCTGATAGCAGAAGGGTTTATGCTATATATTACAAATTATAGCAAAATAAAACTGGCTTAGGGGGTATTGTATTTAATGGAAAATTTTGAAGCAAATGATTCAAACAAAATTTTAACGAATGAGACATCCAGTGAGCAGTCAGATGCAGAAGGTATTAAGGAACAAGACGTATTGAAAACTGATTCATCTCAAGAAGAAACACCATCTGGTGATATTCAAGACCCGGTTAATGGTTCGGCAGATGCTCAGGAAACAACTTCAGGCTCTAAAGAAGATCAAGAAACAAGCGGTGCTTTGGAAGAAGTTGCGGAAATAATCGGCGACCCGGAAGAAAGTCCTGTTACACTCGAAGGCTCTAAAGCAGCAAACAAACCAAGTGAAAACATGGACAGCATGATGGATATGTACGAGGAAAGCTTTAATCGATTCGCTGAAGGTGAAGTTGTTACCGGAAGAATAATTTCCGTAGATAAGGATTATGTTCTTGTTGATATTGGGTACAAATCAGAAGGGCAAATAAAGATTCAAGAATTTCAAGATGAAGACGGAAACTTAATTGCCAATGAGGGAGATTTGGTTGATGTAATGGTGGAATGGTGGGATGATGAAGAAGAGCGCGTCGTTCTTTCCAAAGAAAAAGCCGCTAAAGTAAAAGTATGGGAAGATATTAAGAAATCTTACGACGAAGGTAAAACTGTGAAAGGCGTTATTGTCAATCGCGTCAAGGGAGGATTTTCCGTAGACATCGGTGTTCAGGCATTTCTGCCCGGTTCGCAGGCGGATTTGCGTCCCATTCGCAATCTTGATGAAATGGTTGGGAAGACATTTACCTTCAAGATCCTAAAATATAATCGAAAACGGAGTAATATCGTTTTATCCAGGCGAATCATTCTTGAAGAAGAACGCGATTCCAAACGATCTACAACACTGGATAGCATTGAAGATGGAAAAATTGTTGATGGCATTGTAAAGAATATAACCGAATATGGCGTATTTGTCGACCTTGGCGGTGTAGATGGTCTCCTTCATATTACGGACATTTCATGGGGACGCGTTAAACATCCATCTGAGCTTTTTTCAGTCGGTGACAAAATAACCGTGAAAATTTTAAGCTTTGATATTGAACGGGAAAGAGTTTCATTGGGAATGAAGCAACTTACCGAGGACCCCTGGCTGGCAGCCACAAAAAAATATCCCATAGGTTCCCGTGCTAACGGAAAAGTCGTCAGTCTAACAGATTATGGCGCATTTGTTGAGTTGGAGGAAGGTATTGAAGGGCTGATTCACGTTTCTGAAATGTCGTGGACCCGAAAGATTCGCCATCCCTCTAAGGTTGTTTCCGTGGGCGATGTGGTTGATACCGTAGTGCTGGATATCAAGCCTGAAAGCAGACGGATTTCTTTGGGCATGAAGCAAGTTGTTCCCAATCCTTGGGATGTTATTAGTGAAAAGTATCCGGTTGGAACCACCATTGAAGGCAAAATAAAGAATATCACCGACTTCGGCCTTTTTATCGGCATTGGTGAAGGAATTGATGGGCTTGTACATATTTCCGATATTTCCTGGATAAAGCGGATAAAACATCCATCGGAGTTATATAAAAAAGGCGACGTGGTTCAGGCCATCGTATTAGATATTGAAAAGGAGAATGAAAGGTTTTCACTGGGGATCAAGCAATTACAGGAAGACCCTTGGAAAACGGTTGCTGAACGGTATGAAGTTGGAAAAGAGATTACAGGTACAGTGACCAATCTGACCGATTTCGGCGTTTTTGTAGAAATCGAGGAAGGAATAGAAGGGCTTGTTCATGTATCTGAAATTAGCAAAGAAAAGATAAAGACCCCCATCGGCAAGTTCAGTATCGGCGATGTTATTACAGCCAAAGTTATGAATATCAACAGCCAGGAAAGGCGAATCGGCCTTTCAATCAAGCGACTCGAAATCGAAAGCGAACAGAGCTTTTTAAGCGAGTATGTCAATAACGCCAGACCCACGACATCAACTTTTGGGGAAATTTTGCGGGAAAACCTTCAAGAAAAGTTAAATGGGGAATAAATAGAGCATCCAGCCCCAAAGAGTTCGCTTTTACCGATACTGTCTGAAAGAGCGTCGTTGATTTTTACCTAAACTGAGCGTTTCAAATTTTTGAAATGGTTAACTTAACAATATTTTTAAGGTATTCTGCCATTCTAAATTTCAAGAATTTGAAACCCTACGGGATTTCCAATTTCACCGCACCTACTGCGTCAGATGCCGTTCCGCATAGGCGACTATAGCGAAACGACATCTTCCTTGTATTTGCGGCAAACTTGAAAATCGCTCAATTTAGGTTTTAGTTGTGCATACTTTTTAATATCAAATAATTTCAAATGACAAATACATTATTATGTTTTCACGCAGGCATCCATATCTTTTTTTCATACTGATCTTTTCTACTGTTGTTGCTACATCGATGATATTAATGACGCTTCTTGTTACGCTAAGTACAAGGGACACTGAGTTTGAATTTGGAGAAAAAGTCGGCGTTATAGAGATAAGCGGCATTATTGCAGATTCCAAAAACGTCCTTAATCACCTCAAACATTTCCGTGAAGATAATGCGATAAAAGCGATCGTCGTTCGAGTCGATTCACCCGGGGGCGCTGTGGGCCCGTCACAGGAAATTTTCAGGGAGATCAGAAAGACATCCGCCACAAAGAAAGTGGTGGCTTCCATGGGTACCATTGCAACATCCGGAGGGTATTATATCGCTGCCGGGGCAAATGGAATTGTAGCCAATCCCGGGACCATAACCGGAAGCATCGGTGTCATCATGGGATTTACAAATTATGAGGAGCTGCTTCATAAAATCGGATTGATTCCAATTGTTGTAAAGAGCGGCGAGTACAAGGATATCGGATCGCCCGTTCGAGAGATGAAACCTGAAGAGAAAGAAATCCTTCAGGAATTTGCAAAAAAAATCCACAGGCAATTTATTAAAGATATCGTTGACGGGCGAAAGATGGATATGGAAATGGTAGAATCGCTTGCCGACGGACGTATTTTTACCGGCCAAGAGTCAAAAAAATTAGGCCTTGTGGACCGTCTTGGAAATTTAGAAGATGCAATTGAGTGGGCAGGCCGACTCGGCGGAATCAAAGGGAAGATTGCCACCGTTTATGCAAAGGAGAAAAAATTCTCCCTTTTGAAATATATTACGGATTCATCTGCCGAAACTTTGTTAAACCATATTCTTGATCCGAAATTATCGGCAGACTATATATATAGACCGGAATAAACCCTATCGTTGCAAAAGCCCATAATACCGTAATTCCTTCGTTGCCAAGGGTTTGCGGTAGGTTTACTACAGCGTCACCCTTGGACGCCTTGGACTTACGGCATCCTGAGCTTTTGCAACGTTAGGGTAAACCCGATTGCTGCATAAATAGCACGTCAAGGGATTCTCACGAAAATCATAGGATAGAAGAAAAGGATGTTAAACACAGCGCCCGTTTTGTGGGCGTTTTTTTTTATTCAATTTTTACTCAAAAACACTCACATCCCCCAAACCCTTTCGGATGATTTCCGGGAGATCATCGATCAGGGATATGACACTCGAAGGGTGCCCTGTAACAGGGCCTCCGTCGATAACCACATCTATTCTATGTTGGAAAAAATCGTGAATAAGAGAGGGATCATAAAGAATTGTCCCATCCGGCATTGTAGCGCTCGTCGTGATAATGGGATTTCCCAAAGCTTGGACCAGAGAAAGACAAATCCGATTGTCAGGCACGCGAATACCAGCTGTTTTTCGATTGGTTAGCATGATTTTTGGAACTAGTTTCGAACCCTCCAGAACAAACGTGTAGGGGCCCGGAAGAAGCCGTTTCATTGTTTTATACGCATAATTTGAAACTTTTGCGTAATAGCTGATATTTTTTAGGTCCGAACAAATAAAGCTAAAAGGCTTGATTTTTTTTCGTTGTTTTAACTGGTAGATCTTTTCTATGGACTTTTTGTTCATAATATCACAACCGATTCCGTAATATGTATCGGTTGGATAGGCGATGATGCCGCCTCTTTTAAGTACATCAACCACCTTTGTTAGGAGTCGTTCCTGGGGGTTTATGGGATTTATTTTAAAAATCACGGCAATCCTTATTTACTAATGCCAGCCCAAAAATATTTTTTGTCGCTCATATGTCGCAACGCATCAACCACCAGGTGATGGTCTATAGATATTTATCATAAAAGCTAACAATTTAGCCTTTTGAAAACATTATCGCTTCAAGTATATTTAAATTTTTGCTGCAAGATCGCGCCAAAGGCGGATAAAACTCGTGAATAAGAGATAGTAATGAAAGAACCTGCCCGGGCTATTAATAAAAGCCTATATTTATACAGGCGGTTTCATCCATAAAATTAAATCGCCGATAGTTCTTTCAAAACGATCCCTAATCCTCCCGAGGCGGACAAGTCCACTCGGACAGCTTCCAGTCAAAAATTTAAATATACCTGAAGCTTCTTTTAAACCGATTTGTTTCAAGGGACTAAACTATTATCATAAAATATGGAAAGATGTATTTATTACAGGCACCGGTATAATGTCAAGGCAGCGCTGCCGTGTTTTTCGTTAATAAGTTTATATATTTGTTAAAAAAGACAGAAATTCAAATGGTTACAATAGATAGCGCCGCCCGTCCTAATAAAGATTGCAAAAGATAAATCTATTTGTTATGCGATACTATCTTACTCAAGTTTAGTGCCCGAATATTGCTAAAAAGCCTTATTTGAAACAACGATTGATGGAGGACCCCATGAAAAAAATACCGCCTGAAGCGGCGTTTTCTTTTGATGATGTTTTATTGCTCCCGGGCTACTCAGATGTTTTGCCGCGAGATGTTGACACCCGCTCTTATTTAACAAAAAATATTGCATTGAACATTCCTCTTGTTAGTGCAGCTATGGATACCGTAACCGAATCAAGAACTTCCATAAGCATGGCCCGCGAAGGCGGAATCGGTTTTATCCATCGAAATCTGAGTATTGAAAGTCAATCGATTGAGGTTGACAAGGTGAAAAAATCTGAAAGCGGTATGATTGTCGATCCGGTAACCATTCATCCGGATCAGCTCGTCCATGAAGTGTTACACCTGATGAATAAATATCGCATTTCAGGGGTTCCGGTGACCAAAGGAGACAAGTTGGTAGGCATTGTGACGAACAGAGACCTGCGATTTGAGACAAATCTCGATAAAAAAATTTCCGAGGTCATGACAAAGGAAAATCTTGTTACGGTTTCAGAAGGGATTACCCTGGAAGATTCCAAAAGTCTGCTGCATAAACACAGGATCGAAAAGCTTCTGGTGGTTGACAACAAAGATCGTCTGGTCGGAATGATAACGATAAAAGATATTGAAAAAGTAAAAAAATATCCAAATGCCTGTAAGGATAAGCTGGGAAGACTCAGGGTAGGAGCTGCCGTGGGAGTGGGGCCGGATATGGAAGAACGCGCAGAGACACTTTTGCGAGCGGGTGCTGATGTTATTCTCATTGATACCTCCCATGGACATACTAAAAATGTGATTGAGGCTGTCAAAATATTAAAAAGCAATTTCAAAAATATCGAACTGATTGCAGGGAATGTGGGTACGGGGGAAGGGGCTGAAGCGCTGGTTAAGGCAGGTGTGGATGGTGTCAAAATCGGAATTGGACCTGGATCAATTTGCACGACACGTATTGTAGCGGGTGTCGGCGTTCCGCAGGTTACAGCGATCATGAATTGCACCGCGGTATCCAAGAAAACAGGCATACCTTTGATTGCAGACGGTGGCATAAAATTTTCAGGGGATGTGACAAAAGCGCTTGGCGCCGGTGCCCACGTGGTGATGATCGGAGGGCTTTTTGCCGGAACTGAAGAGAGTCCGGGAGAGCTTGTTATTTATCAAGGCCGCAGTTACAAAGCCTATCGGGGTATGGGATCCATAGAAGCCATGCAGAAAGGGAGCAGAGACAGATATTACCAGGATGAAGATTTCCAAGGCGACAAAATGGTCCCGGAAGGTATCGTCGGCCGGGTACCTTACAGAGGAAAACTGGCGGACAATATTTTTCAGCTCATCGGCGGATTAAAGGCGGGTATGGGATATGTGGGATGTTGTACTCTGGATGAACTCAGAGAAAAGGCTCGCTTTATAAAGATAAGCGCAGCAGGTCTGCGTGAAAGCCATGTTCATGATGTGATCATAACCAAAGAGGCACCAAACTATCGTCTCGACTAGGGTTTAATGCAACGTTGACAATTGATCGCCTCAGGTATGATTAAATTTTTGCTGAAAGATCACGCCTGAGGCGGATAAAACTTGAACCAAATTGAAAATTGACGATTGAAGATTCACAGTATCGCCCTGCTCTGTCTTTTCATTGATAAAATTGAAAGAATTCCTTAAATATTCAATCCCTGGCCCAGACCTGATATAGTCTGCGTAGATGCTTATGCCGTGTCATGTGAACTAATACAGCACCATCAATATTTATCAATTAAGTCGCACCCGGGGCAGGCTTCAATCGAAAATCATCAATCGTATGTACCTGAGGCTCCATTAACATCAGTTTGTTTCAAAAACCTAAACAGTTACGGATTCCTTATTCATAACAATACATATTCATAAAATGACTCAAGCATCATCTCAGTTTGTACACCTTCATGTCCATACCCAATACAGTCTTTTAGATGGTGCTATCCGGATCGATCCCTTGTTAAAGCGTGTCGCCGATTTTGACATGGACACTGTGGCGATTACCGATCACGGCACCATGTTCGGAGCGTTTACGTTTTATGAAAAGGCCAAAAAAGCCGGAATAAAACCGATTATCGGTTGCGAATGTTATCTGGCGCCGAGACGTCATACCGACAAAACCCCCCTTGATAAAAGCGGACTTTCACATATCATCCTTTTGGCGGAAAATCAGGAAGGATATCGAAATCTATGCAAACTGGCAACCATAGCCCAGCTTCATGGATTTTATTACAAACCCCGCATCGATAAAGAACTTCTAAAACACCACAGTAAAGGGCTTATCGGCCTGTCAGCATGTCTTCACGGTGAAATTCCAAGGCTGATTCAGGAAGGTCGAATGGATAAAGCCGACGAAGCTGCGCGTGATTACCTTAATGTTTTTGGTGAAGGGAATTTTTTTCTGGAAGTTCAAAACAACGGTATCGATATTCAGGAGTCGGTAAACCGAGCACTGCTGGATATGAGTCAAAGACTTTCCATTGGGCTGGTTGCTTCGAACGATTGTCATTATCTCGACAAAGAAGATGTCCGTGCCCACGATGTTCTGTTATGCGTTCAGACCGGAAAGACGGTTCATGAAACGGATCGGCTCAAATTCAGAACCGATCAACTCTATCTAAAATCTAAAGCAGAGATGTATGACGCTTTTAAGGATTATCCGGGGGCACTTGAGAACTCCGTGGATATCGCCAGGCGCTGCAACCTGAAATTCGACGTTAAATCCTATCACTTTCCGAAATTTGATGTTTCATCAGACCATAATGTGGATGAGATTTTTGAGCAAAAGGTCAGGGATGGATTTAGAACCGTTATGGAAAACGTAAAGAAGAAAAACCCGAATGCCGATAAGAGGCTTTATAATAATCGAATTGAAAATGAAATCGATGTCATTAAAAGCATGGGTTTTTCAGGTTATTTTTTGATTGTGGCCGATTTTATTCGCTACGCCAAAAACAACGGTATTCCTGTTGGGCCCGGAAGAGGGTCTGCCGCCGGAAGTCTTGTGGCCTATTCTCTTGGAATTACCGATCTGGATCCCATCGAGCACGGTCTTATTTTTGAACGCTTTCTCAATCCTGCCCGCAAAAGCATGCCGGACATTGATGTCGACTTTTGTATCAACGGCAGAGAGGATGTCTTTAAATATGTGGTTGAAAAATACGGCGGAGGAGATTTTGTCGCCCAGATCATCACATTCGGGAAACTGAAAACCCGGGCCGTTATTCGTGATGTCGGCCGCGCTTTGGATATACCCCTTAGTGAAGTGGATGCCATCGCTAAAATGGTGCCCGATGTGTTGAACATCGGTCTTGATGATGCCCTCGAACAGGAGCCCCGGCTTAAAGATTTGGCAAAAAAGAAGCCTGAAATTGCCGATCTTATCAGTGTTTGCCGCGTATTGGAAGGGCTTCCAAGACATGCTTCGACACATGCTGCGGGCGTTGTCATTGCAGACAAACCACTGGTGGAATATATGCCCCTTTATAAGGGTAAAAAAGGCGAGGTCGTTACCCAGTTCGACATGAAATGTGTTGAGAAGATCGGCCTTGTCAAGTTTGATTTCCTAGGTCTTCGCAATTTAACCGTGATTGCAAACACTCTAAACCTTATCGCTGCCCAAGGGGGCACACCTCCGGATCTTTCAAACCTCGATTTTAACGATACTGACACGTATCATCTACTTGCTTCCGGTGAAACAACAGGTGTATTTCAGCTGGAAAGTTCAGGCATGAAAGATTTGTTGGTGAGACTGAAACCGGAAACCTTCGATGATGTCATCGCACTGGTTGCGTTATACCGACCAGGCCCCTTAGACAGCGGAATGGTTGATGATTTTGTTGAAAGAAAGCATGGGAAGAAAACAGTGGAATACATTGTTCCCCAGCTTGAACCGATTTTGAAAGAGACATACGGGGTTATTGTTTATCAGGAACAGGTGATGAAAATTGCCGGTGACCTGGCCAATTATTCCATGGCCGAAGCCGATGATCTTAGAAAGGCCATGGGGAAGAAAATTCCTAAGATTATGGCCATGCATCGGGAACGTTTTATGCAAGGGGCGTCAAAAAACGGCATCCCTTCCGACAAGGCCGGAAAAATATTTTATCTCATGGAAAAGTTCGGGGGATATGGATTCAACAAATCCCATAGTGCGGCATATGCGCTGATAGCATATCAGACCGCTTTTTTAAAAGCGCATTTTCCGGTAGAATTTATGGCCTCATTACTGACCAGCGAGATGCATTCAACAGACGGTGTTGTCAAATATATCGCTGAATGTCGGAGCTACGGTATTGAAGTATTGCCTCCGGACATCAATGAAAGCGGGAAAGAGTTTACCGTCACCGGTTCAAAGATAAGATTCGGACTGGTTGCAGTGAAGAACGTTGGAGAAAATGCCATTGAATCTATTATTGAGGCCCGGCATAATGGAAAGTTCTCATCTTTGTTTGATTTCTGTGAGCGAGTCGACCTGAAAAAAGTAAACAAACGTGTTGTTGAAAGCCTTATTAAATGTGGCGCATTTGATACTACGGGAAATTATCGTTCACAAATGATGGCATCTTTGGAGAACTGCATTGATTACGGACAGCGCGTTCAAAGAGAGAGGACGGATCCTCAAATGGGGTTGTTCAATCTAACTGAAGAACAAAAAGCCATTAACTTGCCGTCCATGCCTGAAATTGGCGAGTGGGATGAAAAAGAGCTTTTAACCCTTGAAAAAGAATCACTTGGGTTCTATATCACCGGGCATCCATTAAGCAGGTATGAAAATGTTCTGGAAAAGTTCACCAACACAAACTCGGTGACACTCAAAGAACAAAATGACGGTAGTGCCGTTAGGATCGGCGGTATGGTCAGAAACACCAAAATCATAAAGACCAAAAAGGGCGATTTAATGGCTTTTGTTACACTTGAGGATCTGCATGGTGCGGTTGAAATTACCATCTTTTCGTCGCTTTATTCAAAAGTATATGATCTTTTGGCTGATGATAGCGCCATCCTGGTTCAAGGACATCTTCAAAAGGAAGAAAACTCAGTAAAACTATTGGCGGAAAGCGTTATTTCCATGGATAAAGCCGAGGAAACCTGGACCACAAGTATCCATTTTAATCTTGACATCGCCCACACTGATAAAGCGTTGCTTGAAAAGCTGAATGCCGTACTCAAAAGACATCCAGGTTCCTGCAAAGCTTACATTCACTTGCTGAATCCTGAAAAAACGGAGACGATTATTGCGCTTTCCGACATGATAAAATTAAAAGCCGGTTCTTCACTCATTCGTGAGGTGAACCGGCTTGTGGGATATAATGCTGCTGAAACGGTTTGTCGTCCGGTTGAGTCTTCTTCAACATTCAATGGTTATAATGGGAAGAGACGAAGAAAGAGATGAATGCATCCAAACAAAAACCTGAGATTAGACTAAGTATATGTATTCTTATATTACGGTAACGTATTTATATCTTGGTTCATTCATTCTATGGATGCAAAAGTTTAAAGTGTCTAAAGTGAACTAAAGTGCCTAAAGTTAAGGTATTCTATTAATTTTAAATATAATTGATCGCGCTGAAAGCGCATTCCTCAACTTTAGCTCATTTTAGGCACTTCAAACTTCAAATTTTTGGACTCCAGCTTATTTGGGATAGTTTGTCTTTATAAAAATACTTCATCGTATTTATGAATAAAAGCACTAAGAACAGGATGGTATTACCGCAATGAAAGTACCTTTGCTAGATTTAAAAGAACAGTATAAAACCATAAAAAAAGAAATCCTGGAAACTGCTGAAGAACTTTTTGAAAGCCAATATTTTATCTTAGGACCCAGGGTGGCGTCTTTAGAAAAAGAGATTGCCGATTATTGTTTTTCAAAGCATGCCGTCGGTGTGTCATCCGGGACAGATGCCCTTTTGATTTCTTTGATGGCAATGGATATCGGTGTTAAGGACACGGTGATCACCACGCCGTATACCTTTTTTGCCACAGCCGGAAGCATTGCCCGAACCGGTGCAAGACCGATTTTTGTCGATATTGATCCCAAAACATATAATATTTCTCCTGAGTGCCTTGAAAGCGCCATCGATTCCATGTCCCGAACGGAACTTGAGAGGCTCAAGGCGGTCATTCCGGTTCATCTTTACGGCCAGTGTGCCGATATGGCGCCGATCCTGCAGATATGTGAAAAGTACGATCTCGTTATTATTGAAGATGCTGCCCAGGCTATCGGATCAGAATACAGAGGAAAGCGGGCGGGGTCCATGGGGGATTTCGGCTGCTTTTCATTTTTCCCTTCCAAGAACCTGGGCGCTTTTGGGGATGGCGGCATGGTTACAACAAATTCAGACGATTTCTATGACAAATTATGTACGCTTCGGGCACATGGTTCCCACCCCAAGTATTATCATAAACTTATCGGTGGAAACTTCAGGTTGGATGCATTTCAAGCAGCCGTGGTTTCCATAAAGCTAAAATATCTTGACCAATGGACAGAAGCACGTCAGAAAAACGCCAAAAATTACAGAGCGCTTTTTAAACATGCAGATCTTGAGGATGTGGTTCAGCTTCCGTTTGAAAAAGAAGATCGCCACATCTACAATCAGTTTGTGATCCGTGTAAAGGAAAGAAGAGACGACCTTCGCGGGTTTTTAAATGATTCCGGAATCGGGACGGAAGTGTATTATCCGGTTCCCATGCATCTCCAGGCCTGCTTTTCTGATTTAAATTATAAAAAAGGTGATTTTCCTCAAGCTGAACATGCGGCCTTGCACACGGTGGCCCTGCCCATTTATCCTGAACTTTCAGATGATCAGATAGAATATGTGGTGGAAAATATAAAAGCGTTTTATTTGAAGAAGAAGTGAAATCACTTACCTGTATGTTTCCTGCCTGCCGGGCTGTATGTCAGACGTATCGCAGGTTTTTGATCTGGATGATATTTTTACCTGAGCGCAGGATATCACGGATCTGAGCAAAGGAGAATCGGAGAATAAACTGGTATCCTTTTCTCGTATTCGATTTCTGCTTATCGTATTGTGAATTCTCCAGACATGATCAACAATCCAATAATTCAACTTGCCCTCATTCCTGTATCATGGCAGGATTATTTAAATCAAAATCATTCAAGTATTTTTACAGTATGCTACACTATATTCGAAATAAAAGGGAATAAATATGGATAAAGATCTGGACCAAAGGATTCAGACCTTGCTGAGAAAATGTCCGCTTCGCGGAAATATTCTAACAATGAAAATAATCAATTTTTCAGACCTGTCTAGGCGGAATGCATTCAGGCTCATAGGCTGAATTGTATGAAAGGCCTGCCTTTATCAATCGTTCCTCCACCGTTCCGTAAAGCACGAGCTCTTCCACCTCGAAGTCTTCGAAATCTTTATGGATCTCCCTGAGCCTCCTCTTAAAATCTTTGATGTTTTCAGGACTCGAGAAACTGACCATGACCGCTGGATGCGTGGCCACATTAAAGCGAACCAGATTTTCCAAGGCCCCCAATTGTAGTCCGAAGCCTGATGAATCTGCTCCGGTCAACCGGGAAAATTCTGCCTCTCCGGTCCCCTTCACGCTCACCCGAACGTAGAGGTTTCCAAACCTGGATAGATCCCGGGCATAGGTTGAGTCATGCCCAATCAGGATACCATTGGTCTCAAGAATAAAGCGGATATCTCCCGGAATCTGCTCAAGGACATGGAGAAGATGATCCCTCGCTAGGGTCGGCTCGTTCCCGCTGATCCTGACCTGTCTGAACCCCTTTTTGTAGGCAATGGTTGTTAGCCTCCCGGCCACCTGCTGTGGCGAATAAAACTTGCCGTATCGGCCAGGCCTCACGACCTTGTCCCAAGACCAGCAGAACAGACAGCGGAGACAGCACCCGAGGCAGTCTGCGGTTCCAATCCCTCCATAGAATCTGGCCGGTCGGAAACGGTAATACTTTCTCTTATTGCCCTTGCACACGATCTGGGCTGTCTCTTCAGCTCTCTCTATTGGATCGTAAAATTTATTGATTCCATTCCCAATATGGCCTGAATCCGCGTTTAACATGATCGAATTCCCTTATGAGTCATTTTACATTGATTCTGATTTGTGATCAAATAGAGAAAATAAATCTTTTGCTCTTTCATTCATTAAGGGAGGCACTTAGATTAATTTTCATATTATAGCAAAAGTATTTTCTTTGAAATGGCCGAAGAAATCACAATTCAATTAAATGATGAAAGCTTGAAAGTCCCTTCTGGCATAACGGTCAAGAAGGCTCTCCAATTGAGCGGATATAAAGTAACAAAATTCCCTGAAAAAGAAGCGCTATTTGTACCTTGTGAAGTGGGTGGATGCTGGAGCTGCGCTGTTCTCATTGACGGAGAATCCAAACCGGCTTGCAAAACTCCCGTAAGGGAAGGGCTTCTCATAAATACATCATTACCGGAAAAACATCAGCCGAAAAGGATCATTCATGGCTTCACAGGACACTCGGTCGGTGGCGTGGGGACACCCTGGAGATTAAAGCATGTCCACACATACATTGAGGTCGCCTGCTTTGCCTCAGGGTGCAATTTCCGCTGTCCTCAATGTCAGAACTGGGACATCACATATAATGGAGAGAGCAGTCCCATGACCCCTTCTGAGGCAGCTCAGAGGATGACAGCAGCAAGAAAGAAATTCGGTGTTGATCGAATGGCCATTTCCGGTGGTGAAAGCACATTGAACAGGGCGTGGCTCATCGAGTACGTGAGAGCACTTAAAAGTCTTAACCCCAATGCGGATGCCAGGATTCATATCGACACGAACGGCTCCATCCTCACAAAGGATTACATTGATGAACTTTTTGATGCGGGTATGACGGATATAGGAATCGATCTGAAAGGCTGCACTACGGAAACATTTATGCGAATTACCGCTGTCAAAGAGAGACGGCTGTCCGAGCTTTATCTCTCAACAGCATGGAGTGCTGTGAGATATCTGGCTGAGCGCTATGAGAATATAATATTCACAGGTGTAGGGATCCCCTATAATGTAAAGTTGATTTCGCTTGATGAGATTGGCCTTATAGGCAAGAAATTATATGAGATAGATCCTAAGATCCAAGTCTGCGCCTTGGATTACAGGCCCGAATTTAAGAGGCTCGATCTTCAAAAGCCCTCCTATGACGACATGGTGGAAGTACACAATGTGCTTAAAGCTGCGGGACTTAAAACCGTTATCTGCCAGACCGAACATGGTCACATCGGTCCTTGAGAACAAAAACCGATGAAAATTCATCGATATAGTTCATATAACATGCAATATTTCATTTACAAACCAAAGATCCCCCTGAGGTTGACATAAAGCACCTTACAAATGACCATTCTATCTAAACGCTCTTCGCTTTTTTCCAGCAAGACAAGCTCCTGAAATTTTTCTCTAATAACAGGTGCAATCAATTTCCCCCCTGTCTTCAGTTGATCTATCAGCGGAGGAGGTATATCCGGGCATGCAGCGGTAATACTTATTCTGTCATAGGGGGCCAGCTCCGGATAACCCAGCCCTCCATCGCTCCTAACGAGGACAATATCATTGTAGCCGGCATTTTCCAGATTCATTTTTGCAAATTCAAAAGTGACTGGGTCAATATCAATGGAGACCACAAGACCCTCGGATCCAACAACCTCTTTCGCAATGGCAGAACCATATCCTGATCCAAGACCGACTTCCAGGAACTTATGGTCTTTGTCCAGGCCAAGCGGCTCATAAAACAAGGGATAGCTATGAGGGCATGAGATGGTAGATCCTTCACCAGGAAGTGGCAGCGGAACTTCATGATAGGCGTAGTCCCTATATCCGGATGGGATGAAAACTTCCCTCGGAACCTTCAGCATAGCCTTCCGGATCCTTTCTGACTTGAGAAACCCCTGACTACGGAGTTCTCCAACCTTGGCTTCCCTTTCTCTTTTAAATTCTTCATTGCTCTTAATAGGTTTCTTGGGTGGCGGTACTATCCAGCCCGGCATTTTTTTACCTTTATTGCTGTAAAAAGAGGGTTTCAGTTTGATTATCAAGAAATTGATGGACAAAATTATTGAGGAAAATGTCCGTCCCTGCCCCTTGCCTTTTGACTTTTACCCTCGTATAAAAGATTTAAATTCTTTCTAAACCGATTTATTTATTATGACAACACAAATTAAAATTGTGCCCTATGACGGGATGAATAAGGGATTTTTATCTCGGATCCAAACATGGGTGAATGAAGTTTTGGAAAGTGCCGATCCCTTAACTATAACTCCATATCTCAGAATAACGATATGGAAAAATATTAAGGATCTCCTGGATTTTTATCACCAGGAAAAGGATGAGCTTGGCATCGTAACTGGCGAAGAATCAGACTTTTTGGCTACTCATGAGGCTTGGAGAGGCCACTCAAGGATTCACATATGTCATTAAAGAGTAAAAGGAGTTCAAGATCCCGTTATTGAAGGTGTTTTGCACCATGAAATAGGACATGCCCTCTTTCATGGAAGCATGGAATTTTATAAGTTTAAATTTACAAATAGACTGCAGGAAGTGGCAAGGCTCAACAGACATAAAGAATCGGTACTCAGTTTTTAACACGAACTTATAATCTGAATGCTATACTGTTATATTATATCCAAAATACTTGGGAGTTAACATGGATAAAGATTTGGACCAAAGGATTCAAACCCTTGCCCAATGGTTGTATGAATCTAAGTATCCGGTAGTATTCACCGGGGCTGGGATAAGCACAGAATCGGGGCTCCCGGATTTCCGAGGGCCTGATGGATTGTGGACAAGGCGAGATAAGGGACTCCCTCCAACGCCTATGGCAGTCTCATGGCATGACGTTGAACCAAACGCGGGCCATCTTGCAATCGTGGAGATTCAGAAGCTCGGGAAACTCAAGTTCTTGGTCTCCCAGAACGTAGATAATCTGCATCTCAAATCTGGCATTAAACCGGAACTTTTGGCTGAACTTCACGGCAACATTGCTAAGCTCAGGTGCAAAAATTGCGGAAATCTGATCAGCCGATCAGAGGGTTTCAAGCATTGCAGGTGTGGCGGAGAGCTGGTAAAGAGTGTGGTCGATTTTGGTGAGCCCTTGCCTGAAAAGGACCTTCAACTTTCCTTTGAGCATTCCAGAAAAAGCGACTTGTTTGTAGTAGTTGGCTCAAGCCTGGTGGTGACTCCTGCAGCTGACATGCCTCGGGAAGCACTCCTTTCAGGGGCCAAACTGGTTATTATTAATCAGGGCAAAACCCCCTTCGATCATAGAGCTTCCTTGAGATTTCACGAACGCATAGGGGATGTGCTGCCCAGGGCGGTGAAAAGGCTCAAAAAGTTAATGAGTTTTTTCGAGTAGATTCCCACGGGCTTACGCCCGTGGTCCTCTGCTAATTATTGATAGACTTATCTCATTATCAAGGAATTTAGTTCAGTTGCCTTGGTCCGACCCAGTCTAAATCATAGTCAAAAATCGATAAAATAGGTGCGACCCCTTTTTTATTTTAAAATGTGGCTTGATTACAATCCCCCCTTCACCGACTGAGCTCATTCGATTCCCCCTTTCGTCCATCATTAGGTTGCCAGATGCGGTCCCTTTCAATTATATGGACAACGTTCCAGCCCCTTTCAGTGAGGCTATGAGAGATCTTGAATCGGTGACACTTCCAAGGCAATCGTTCGGCGCAAATCAAAACGGTCGAGATCTCTTTGGCCAAATGTTCAACCTTTTGAAGACCCCTTTGAAATGAAGTCTCCCGCATGTAGGCCTCATATCCACCGCTTCGATAACCGCCCAAAAGATCTCCAAGCCATTGATAGAATAGGTTTCGACTCTTTGCTTCAGCCTCCAGATTGTCTCTATTGAAATGGGGATATTTACGGCTTTTGGGGAATCTTCTCACATCCGAAATATAATTGATCTTGTAAGTCTCAAGCGCAGAAAAGAAATCCTCCATGGAGCGGGTGCTTGTACCGAGAGTATAAATAGTCTTTATATCTGTCATTTAAAGGGTGTTGCGAACGATTTCCTATCAGGGACTCAGGAATCGCTAACGCGATTTGATATGCTGATCTACTGTCAAGACAATCCAGTGAGCAATCTATCTCATAGAAAGGTCTTTTCCTTTCAGCCGTACTTAGTTATTCAACCTCATCAACTACTCCCCCGAACCTTCATTTTGTGGCAACCAAAATGTAAAGCTTGGGTTCGTCAATGAACGTTTCTATTTCAAACCCAAAGGGCTTGAGCAAAGCACCGGCTTCCGGCTCTTCCGGGAATTCATCAAGAGGGAAAGGCGCACCGTTTTTTAATGAAAGAATAAATGCTTTCCCCAGTGGATGACTGATCACTATGCGCCCTTTAGCTTTCATCATCCTGCTGATATTAGAGAAAGCACCTGCCTTATCAACGATGTTGGGATAACAGGCATTTAGGAAAGCTGCATCGATACTGCCTTCCGGCAACTTGAGATCCCGAACATCCGCCAGAATGGTTTTCACGTAAGGGTAGTTTTCTCTCAATTGCTCCAGCATACCCTCTGAAAGGTCGCAGGCATGAATGCGAGCGGGCTTGTATTTCTTGATAATGGGAATCAAAATT
>JAOUGB010000316.1 GCA_029857875.1 Desulfobacteraceae bacterium
TGACATGGTCACAGATGGCCAGAAAAAGCATATTTTAAATGACGAGGATGCCAAGATTATTCTTTCACAAGTTGATGAGCCCTATATACAAAAATATCTGAAAAGTTTGGCGGTACATATCTGTACATTGCCGGTGACACAGGTTGTTTCCGTACTGGTGGCAGTTATCTATGTTGCCATGCATCCTGAAATGTCACGGGCACAGGCATGGGGGATAGGGCTTGGAATTGTGGCCTTGTTTCAGGTGGTGCCGATTTCACCGGGTTCTCTGGTTCGAGGGCTTTATGTGGTGTACCTGGTGATAAAGGAACGATCTTTCAAAGATTACAATATTGCTGTATTTTTAGGCTTTTTCAAGTATATAGGGTATTTGGCGTTTCCAATCCAGATGGCATATCGTTACCCCGTGTTGGCTCGATTTATGGCCGGTCACTGGGCCAATGAATCGGTGCACATTGTTCCGGTGTTTGGTGAAAGCGGCGCGTTATTGGAACATTGGGTGTTTTGTTTGTTCTACAACTGGCCGTTGACCATACGGCACCGTATTCAAAAACGCATTCAATTGCGGGCATCCATCCGGAAACGATTTTGGCATATCGGTGTGTGTGCCGTGGCTGCGGCAGTCATATTCGGGCTGGCGGATTTTGCCTATTTAAAAAATATTGGGGAACTTCCCGGTTTAAAGGAGATTTGGTGGTTATCCGTATTTGTGCCCATGCTTTGTGGCTCAATTGTAACCCTTGGCTGCGGCGGCGCAACATTAGGTGAGCGCTTTTTCGGGGTTGTTGTTTGTGGCGCCATGGTCGGGATACTTTATACGGCAGCGTCGGCAATGCTCGTCTTTAGCAGTGGAATTTCGGTCGGTGCTGTGACAGCAAACCTGCTGTGGCGGATATTTATCTTTTCCATATTTTCGTTTTTTGGTGCTGTCATTACGGAACTGAAGTTGGAATAAAGTAATTCAAAATATCAGACTTCCCGTCGTTTACCCACTCATCAATAGTTTCCGATTTAGGTTTGAATCTAATAATTTAATTTCGTTTTTCATTTTCACCGCAAAGGCGCCGAGAGCGCAAAGAAAAGACACTTTTCTTTTGCCGTTGAGAGGACGGCAAAAGAAAGAAATCAATCGCTACGCGATATTTTTGGGTTCTAAATGCCCGCAGGGCATGATCCTTATTGTTTTTCGTCCTCTCAACGAAAAACAATATAATAATAACCTCTGGGCTCTCTGTGACTCTAATGAGCTATGCGAATGGGCGGTGAGCTGTCATATTAAAACAGATACGATTTCATGTCAATCCCGCTTGGTACAAATATATATTGTATGATTGCTATATTTTATAAGATTATTTAAATTTAAATCGGACAGCAATATTCGAGTGCGAACTTGAATATAACAATAACTCGGTGCTTCGGCCCGGGTTTTTTATTGCCTGATTTACACCTTAGCACACAATAATAGGGGATTTCCCTTCAGTTCAACATCCATTCTTAAACCAACCTTTCCATGTCTTTGTAAACCAATTCGATCTTCACTCGTCTTAACCAATACATCGCTCGAAAATCCAATTCATTGAAATAGGAGGAAATTACTATGAAAAAAATAATTACCAGTGCATGTATTTTGTTGGTAACAGCAATGTTTTCCCCGGCAATGGCTCAGGACGGTCCGATCGAACGGCTGGATAGACAAGGCGATCGAATTAACAAACATATAGATAGACAAGGGGACCGATACGGCGACCGTCGCATTGATCGCGGAATGGTCCATTGGAAAGGGCAACGTTCGACTCGCTTTGCGAACCCAAGGGGTCATCGCGGCAGTCATATGTATTCACGGTATAACAACGGGCATCGCAGACATATGTATTCCAGGTTTAACAATAGAAATCAGAGGCATATGTGCTCCATGTCTAACCATGGGCATTACAGGCACAGGAACAATTGGTAAACTATTTTGTTGTCAAAGCGTCTAAAGGGCCAAAACAGAATGAAAGGAGGCTCAAATGAAAGCTAAAACAATAACCGTTATTTTTGTGACAACGATACTGGCATTGATGTGGTGTTCAGCGGCTTGGGCGGACCGTTCAAATATCAGGGATCATCGACAGACACAGCGCATCCGCCAAGGGATCCGTAGCGGTGAAATCACACGCCCGGAGGCAAGCGGATTGAAAAATGAACAGCTTCGTATTGACCGCGCTTATCATCGGGCATCAGCCGATGGTCATCTCAACTGGCGCGAGCGTCAGCGTTTGAACAATATGCAAAATCGCGCCAGCCGCCATATTTATCGGGCAAAGCACAACCATGTCCGCCATCGCCGTACTATAGTGCATCAACACGCCGTTAACTGTTATTATCCTGTGATAAATACCGGCTATGCGGACGGCTATAACTTTTCGGTGGGCGTCAGTAATTCAGGTTGGCAATTCGCCTTTTCCGGATGGAACAGGTAGTAGGCTCTTGTTAAAGCAGCATCGACAATATATTGTCGATGCTGCTTTATTTAATGATCAATGCCTAAGTGAAGAAATCTGGAAAATTGGAGTTGAAGAATTCAACATTGGATATTAACTGTTAAACAGAAATTACATTTGCCAAGGTTTTGTTTGGAAAATGACCAGTACTTTAATTGTGAATTTAGTATTATTTGTGAAAAAAATAAAATCAGTGTCCATCTATAGATGAGGATTTTTGTTTAATATCGAGCCTCCGGCCCGTGGGGCCTAAGCCCCCGGAGGGGCATGCGAAAAAAAATAACCACAGGCATATAGTTGATATTCCGAGGATTATTTTTTGAGCATAACACAGAGGTTGGACAAAAAAACCATTTATGGATGGACACTACTTATCCTTTAACAACCCCTATAGGTCTTAATCTGGCCACTTTTTTTGAAATTCCGGCTTCATGTACCACCTCAACCACCTGAGAAACATCCTTATAGGCTTCCGGCATTTCTTCAGCCAAGGTGGATCTGCCGGTCCATCGGACAAGGATTCCTTTGTCTTCGAGTTCTCGATTGATGGCTCTTCCTTTGCTGGCTTTTTTTGCAGCTGTTCTACTTAAAACCCGCCCTGCGCCATGGCAGGTTGAGCCGAAGGTCTCTTCCATGGCTTTTTGAGTACCTACGAGAACATATGAAGCCGTCCCCATATCTCCGGGGATAATCACAGGTTGCCCTATATGTTGATATTTTGCACAGAGCGCCGGATGCCCTGGCGGGAAAGACCGTGTCGCTCCTTTTCGGTGAACACAGACGGTCTGCTTTTTCCCGTCGATCACATGGGTTTCTTTTTTTGCGATGTTGTGGCAGACATCATACAACAGGTTCATGCCAAGATCCCTGGGACCCATACCCAGGACCTTTAAAAATACGTCACGGGACTGGTGCATTAAAATCTGGCGGTTGGCCCAGGCATAGTTCGCGGCACAGGCCATGGCATTATAATATCGCATCCCTTCTTTGGATTGAATCATGGCGCAGGCAAGTTGTCTGTCCGGAAGATCAAAACCCAGTTTTTTAACATGCTTCGACATGAAGGCCAGAGAATCGTCACAAACCTGGTATCCCAGACCCCGTGAACCCGAATGGAGCATCAACGTAACCTGGCCTTCAAAAAGACCGAACACGCGAGCGACCTCAGGATCATAAATTGTTTCCACCACGCCGATTTCCAAAAAGTGATTCCCGGAACCGAGGGTCCCCAGCTGCTTTTTCCCCCTTTCAAGGGCTCTCGGGCTGACGGTATCCGGATCGGCGTTTTCCATGCAACCACCTTCTTCTGTGAACTCCAAATCTGACGTTTCTCCAAGCCCCTGGCTCACTGCCCATCGACTGCCATTTTTGAGGACCTTTTTTACTTCGGGGATGGATAGATTTATCGGGCCTGTTGAACCAACACCCGAAGGAATGTCACGGAAAAGAGTATCCACAAGTTCTTTTAGCTTCGGTCGTATTTCTTTTTCTATGAGAGAAGTGGTGGCCAGACGAACCCCGCAGTTGATGTCGTAGCCGACCCCGCCCGGAGAGATGACACCCGATTCCCAGTCAAAGGCGGCAACACCGCCGATGGGAAAACCATACCCCCAGTGCATGTCCGGCATGGCTAAAGACGCCTTTAAAATCCCGGGAAGGGTTGCGACATTGGCCACCTGTTTTAAGGGTTCGTTCTGGGCGTCGCCTTTAAGCATCGATTCGGTTGCGTAAACCATTCCCGGTACCCGCATGGCACCTGTTTTTGGAACTTCCCAGCGATATTTGTCTATT
>JAOUGB010000317.1 GCA_029857875.1 Desulfobacteraceae bacterium
AATTTCTTGCTCCCACGTATTTAAAGCTGATGTCTTTCGACACTTATTGTCCGGGTTAAAGCTCTTTCCTCTACAGCCCTAACCAATTTCTTTGCCTCAAAACCATTAGGGAGGTGCTTCCATGGCTACACAAGGCTTCAAGCGTAAGCTCACCGCAATCCTCAGTGCCGATGTCAAGGGTTACAGTCGACTCATGGGTGAGGATGACGAGGCCACCGTCCTCACCATTACTGCTTACCGGGAGATTATTACCGACAAAAGCCGTTCGGTGAAGAGGATCTATTGCGCGCCATTTACAAGGGTCTCAATCTAAATAACACATAATAGGAGGGTTTGAGATGGAATTAAGTGAATATACGAGGTCAAAAGCCCAAATGATAGGATTGATCTTAGGTCCCATTTTATTTTTTCTTGTCCTGTTAATTGACTTCGTGCCTGGGAAGCCGGTGGTGACCCGCATGGCTGCCATAGCTTTGCTGATGTCCGTATGGTGGATCACAGAGGCGATTCCTTTGGCAGCTACGGCCATACTTCCCATGATCCTTTATCCGCTGATGGGTATTTTAGAAGGAAAGGCCACGGCTCCCATTTATTTTAACAGCACGATCTTTCTTTTCATCGGCGGCTTTATGATTGCCTTGACCATGGAGAAATGGGATCTTCACAAACGATTGGCTCTTTTGACCATACGGATGATTGGGGGAGGGCCCTCCAGGATCATCTTAGGATTCATGGTCGCTTCCGCCTTTTTATCTGCGTGGATGTCCAATACGGCAACCACAATTATGATGCTTCCCATCGGTTTGTCCATCATACTGCAAATGGAAGAAGAGTTCGGTGAAAAAGACACTCACAGATTCTCGCTCTGTTTAATGCTCGGGATTGCCTACGCCGCTTCCATGGGAGGTATGGCCACCCTCGTGGGAACACCCCCCAATCTTGTACTGCAGCGCACGTTTCAACTCACATTCCCTAAAGCAACTCCCATCTCTTTTGGGATCTGGATGATCATGGCGGTTCCTTTGTCGGTGTGCATGATACTTACAATATGGGTTGTGCTTACAAAACTCATCTACCGGCCGCCGGAACACCTGAGGGTAGACCCGAAGATTGTGGATGATGAATACAAAGCCTTGGGCCCTATGACTTACGAAGAAAAGGTTGTCGCTGTCGTATTCATTGTAACAGCCGTATTGTGGGTGTTCAGAAAAAATCTTGTTCTGGGATTTGTGACCATACCGGGATGGTCGAACCTGCTTCCCACTTCGAAACTGATTGATGACGGAACTGTAGCCGTGTTTATGGCCTCTCTCCTGTTCTTTTTCCCCACACGCAACCCGCAGGCTAAAACGGCAACACTCATGGATGTGACTGTTTTTAAAAACCTTCCCTGGGATATCGTCATGCTTTTCGGTGGAGGATTTGCCCTGGCAAAAGGATTTCAAGTCACCGGGCTCGCCGATTTTATTGGAAACAAGCTTCAAGTTCTTGCGGGATTCAGCACCGTTGCTATGATCGGGGTCATTTGCACAACCCTAACTTTCCTGACCGAGCTGACATCCAATACGGCCACCACTCAAATGGTTCTCCCTATTCTGGCATCCATAGCAGTGGCCATGAAGACGAATCCCCTTTTGCTGATGATTCCGGCGACGCTTTCCGCATCGTGCGCGTTTATGATGCCGGTGGCCACACCGCCCAATGCTATTGTATTCGGCAGCGGGCGCGTTAAAATAGGAGAGATGGTCAAGGCAGGCCTGTTGATCAACCTTATCGGCGTCGTCGTCATAACGGCCCTGTTCCTCCTTGTGGGAACGGCGGTATTTGCCATCAAAACCGGCGTGCTGCCGGTCTGGGCGCAGTGATTAATGCATACGACTGTCCGCTTCGCTCCGGCTGGAATGACTTGATTTATTTCCGGGTTAATCAATAGACAGCATTCAATCGATAGGGAGACAAGATATGATGCCTTACATAAAAAGATTTTTATTTTTTCTGCTTGTAATGATTGTGATTCCGTTTCGATCGTCCGCTTCGGAGCCGATCGTTATCGGAGTCCCCCTTCCTCTGTCAGGAAAACAGATGGAAGACGGACGCATGATGAAAGACTCTTTCGAGATGGCCAGGAACACCATCAACGAAAACGGCGGGATCAATGGCCGCCCCTTGCATCTTGTATATGCAGATGACCAAGGGAAAGAATCGATAGGCGAAAAGATCATCAAGGACTTGGTTAACAATGCCAAAGCCGTTATGCTGGTCGGCGGACATACGAGCGCTCCGACCTATGCCATGGCAAAGGTCGCCAATAAACTGGATGTGCCTTTCCTCGTTTGTACGGCTTCGGCGGACAGGATCACCCAAAAAAGATGGAAGAACATTTACCGGCTGAATCCTCCGGTCAGCGAGTATACCAAGGGTCTGGAAGATTTTTGGATGAAGAACTTCAAGCCCAAATCCATGTCCATTTTCTTTGAAAACAGCATGTTCGGGATCAATGGGGCGACCCACATGATGGGTTTTTGTCAAGAGAACGGCATTGCTATACGGTCTACCGTCGGATATGATAGGCAAAGGACGGACCCGGCCTATTTTCGCTCGATACTTGCACTGCAGGTGGAAGACCCTCCGGATGTGATTTACATGGTTTCTCGCCTGGATGATGGTGCGTCGCTGGTTAAAGCCATCCGGGAAGTGAAAGTTGACGCCTTGCTGTGCGGGGGAGCAGGAGGGTTTACCAGCCAGGAATTCATTAAAAGGGCGGGAAAAGCCGCCAATGAATTGTTGACAGCAACATTGTGGTCTCACCAGCTCCCACACCCAGGGGCAAAAGAATACTATGATCGTTTTTTACAGGTTTATTCGTATCCCCCCGATTACCACGGCACTGAAGCGTACTCTGCGCTGCTGGTGGCGGCAGATGCTTTGAAACGGGCTGAATCCTTCAGTTCTAAAAGTATCAGAGCGGCGTTGAACAAAACCTTCATGATGACGCCTTTCGGTCCTGTAAAATTCTATGCCTATGAAGACTTTGAGAGACAGAACACCGTCCGCACACTGGTTCTGCAGATTATTAACGACAAGTTCGAGGTGATATGGCCGCTGGACGTGGCTACGACCGAGTTTGTTTCGCCCGATAAGTAATTCCAAGCAAACAAATAGCTTTGAAAACAAACTATAGATCAGCAACTATCAGCAAATGATATAGGGAGGAAAGAAATGATTACGTTCAGCAAAATCATGGCCGGATGTGACTTTTCCGAGTATTCAAAAGTAACCCTGGAATATGCAGCCAGCCTGGCTGAAAAATGTCAGGCCGAGTTGATTATCGTAAATATAATCAATCAGAGAGATGTAGATACAATTCTCGCAATTTCAGACAAACAATTCGATAGAACCGTTGAAAAAAATGTAGAAAAGCTCGCTGATGATTACGTGAAAAGGGAAATAGAAAAACGAACCCGGCAAATGGAAGACCTGATCCGGGAGATATCCTGCACCCATCTTTCCGTCAAAAAGGTCGTCCGGATCGGCATACCGTTTCAGGAATTAAGCCGTGCGATAGAAGATGAACATGTGGATCTTATGGTCGTGGGCCCGAAAGGTCGCGGTAATATTGCCGGCGTTCTTTTTGGATCAAATGCGGAAAAATTATTTCGCCATTGCCCGGTTCCGTTGTTAAGCGTACGTTCAAAAAAGGAGTGAATACGTTTCCTCCAAAAAACCGGCGGACAAGTATCCGGCATGCCAACTAATTTTGTGCCGCCAATCATCCCTTATCCAGATTCTTTAAGTTCAGCCCCGCCAATAATACGGCTGGCAGGGGCCGGCCCATGGTTAAATTATTGCCTGCCCTGTTGGCCCGGAAGGTCCGGCAGGGTCCCTCCCCAGAGGTCTTAATGCCCCGACGTTCGTGCACGAGATCTCTCGCCGAAGATGGAAAAACTTGTTAATCGATGGTTAGATATGATAGGGCAGAAAAGATCATTCAGGTTCAGTTCGACCTGGGAACCAAGGGGCTAACCGGCCAACCCGGATATTTTAGAAGACCGGACTAAAGACGGAAGATCCTCAGTTAGTGCAGATTAATCAGAAAGGCAGGTGATTGGCGCTGATGTATATCCACATCGCAGAGATGCTGGCCAGGAACGCCAGAATGTACCCGGACGAGGTTGCCCTGATCGAGAGAATACCCGCGGAAAGCAGAAGACAGGAGATCACTTGGCAGCAGTTTGATGAGCGGGCAAACCGCTTTGCAAACATTT
>JAOUGB010000318.1 GCA_029857875.1 Desulfobacteraceae bacterium
CAATCTGGCAGTTCCGGCCAGATCCGCAGCGGTGTACGTGCACCAGTTGCAAACAAAAGCAATGATCGTGGGTTCGAAGTCAGCCATGATCTCCTCTCTTTGAGATCTTTGTAAAACGTCCCCTTTTGCCCAATTTCTGCGTCAAGCTCAGATCTTAATCCTCGAAATACTCAATGTATGCCTGCGGCTAAAATCTTCGCCTTCCTTGAACTTGAACAAAATTGAACATTTTGCAAAGGCCTCTGGTTTTATGTTCAGTGTTTAATAAAGAAACAACATACCGATTAAGAAACACTATTTTACATTCCGACGGCGTGCAGCGAATCAATGATGCCTTCGAGTTCTGCAAATATCTGCTTCTCGTTGAAATGTTTAACCTGTGCCGCACCGCTTGGACAGAATCCGGCACAACTTCCACATCCTTTGCATAGGGCTTCATTGACCACCGAGACGCCCATACGGGCATTATATTCTATGGCAGTATACGGACAGAGCTCGATGCAGGTTTGGCACCCGGCACACACATCCGGATCGATCCACGATATGATGGGAGCAACCTTCACCTTCCCAAGAGTGGCCAATGCCAGGGCTTTGACGGCTGCTCCGGAAGCCTGGGAAACCGCATCCGGAATATCTTTGGGACCCTGACAGGCGCCAGCCAAGAAGACGCCGTCCGTAGCCGTATTCAAGGGACCCAGTTTGGGGTGTTCCTCCAGAAAGAACCCATCTGCACCCTGGTTGATGCCAAAAATCCTGCCCACCTCGTGAGCATCACTGCGGGCCTGCATGGCGACGCAAAGGACAGCCATATCTACCGGAATCCTTAAACGTCTTCCCAAAAGTGTGTCTTCTGCAATTGCAATGAGTTTACCCTCCTCTTCCGGTTTGACAGCCTGGTCGGTAATCTCAGCCACCTTGCCCCTGATGAACCGGGTACCCTCTTCCTGACACCGTTTATAAAACTCTTCGTAGCCTTTGCCAAAACAGCGCATGTCGATGTAAAAATTATAAACCTGAGTGTCGTGACCGACCTTCTCATGAATTAAATGTGCATACTTGAGAGCGTACATACAGCAAACACGGGAGCAGTATTCATGATAGTTCACATCCCGGCTGCCGATGCAGTGCAAAATGGCCACGCTTTTCGGGGTCCGGGTGAAATCCCCGTTCTCATCTCTGATATAGATTTCGCCGCCGGTGGGCCCGGTTGCATTACTGAGACGCTCGAATTCAAGAGAAGTAAAGACATTGGGATATTTACCGTAGCCAAACTGCTTCATTGGTGTGGGATCCATGATGTCGTAACCGGTGGCGACGATAATACTCCCAACTTTTACCTCCAGTTCTTCTGCCTGCATGTTGTGATCTATGGCCTTGGCCTCGCAGACCTCAATGCATTCCATACACTCACAGCAGACACCGCAATTCAGACAGCGACGAGCTTCTTCTTGGGCCGCGCTTTCTGAAAATCCGAGGCCCACTTCGTCAAAACAAGCGGCACTCATTTTGGCGTCCAGATGCTTTGGATGGGCCCGGGCTTTTTGGGAAATCCCTTTCGGAATTTTTTGCCAATCAGTACCCGGTTTTTTCAGGGCCTCGAGCTTAAGCGTATAAAGTTCCAGGTCCTCGCCGTTGATATAGCGATGGATTGCCTCGACAGCCTTGTGACCCGCAGCCACCGCCTGTATCACGGTGTCCGGGCCGGTGACCGCATCGCCTCCGGCAAAAACATAGGGTATACTGGTTTGCATTGTTTGAGGATTTACATTCAGTGCGTTTCGTTGAGACCATTTTAAGTCCGGCACCCGAACTGCCCAGGATGTGTCAATTTTCTGACCAATGGCCGGGATCACTGCATCACAGGGGATTACGAATTCGGAACCGTCCACCGGAACCGGGCGACGTCGTCCACTGTCATCCGGCGGTCCAAGTTCGGTTCGGATACATTCAAAGCCGTCGACCTTACCCTCTTTTGCAAGAATCCCGACAGGGGCGGTGAGAAAGGAAAAGCGAATCTCTTCCTTTTTAGCGCCCTCGATCTCTTCCGCATAGGCCGGCATCTCCTGTTCTGAGCGGCGATACACGACAGTGACTTCTTGGGACCCCAGACGTTTAACAACCCGTGCTGCGTCAATGGCCACGTTACCGCCGCCGATGACCACAACCCGGCTGCCGGGGCATGCTTTATTGCCCAAATTTACTTCCCTTAAAAAGCGAATCGCATCGATAACGCCCTGGGTGTCCTTTTCACCAGGGATTTGCATATCCAAAGAATTATGAGCTCCAATCCCAAGAAATACAGCGGCAAAGCCCTCTTCTTTCAAATCTTCAAATGTGAGATCAGTTCCGAATCTGACGCCGGTGCGCGTTTTGACACCCTGTCTGAGGATGTGGTCTATCTCTTGGTCCAGAACTTCCGGTGGGAGCCGATAATCCGGAATGCCCACCCGGAGCATTCCGCCTAAAACCTCAAGCGCTTCAAAGATGGTCACTTGGTACCCCCTTAACCGCAGGTAGTATGCGACGGTCAGCCCCGACGGACCGGATCCAATTACAGCCACTTTTTCCGTGCGTTCTTCGATTTTGGGCGGCTCGAGCGCTTTCAAATTCGCATGGTCAGCGGCAAAGCGCTTCAAATCCCTTATGGCAATTGCCTCATCCAACTCCTGCCTTCGGCATTCAGATTCACAAGGATGCGGGCAGACGCGACCCAAGACTCTTGGCAGCGGCAGCCGCTCCATGATGAGTCGCGTTGCCTCCTGATACTTTCCCTGGCTGACAAGTTGCACATAGCCTTGAATATTGATACCTGCCGGACAAGCGGCTACACAAGGCGCCCGGTCTTTTTTGTCTATACAAAAAGTAATGGGTACGGCCTGTGGAAAGGCTCTATAGACGGCCTTTCGATTATCCAGGCCCTCATCCCATTCACTGGGAACCGATACCGGGCAGACATTAACGCACTCGCCACACCCGGTACAGACACCCTCTATTACATACCGCGGTTTGCGACGGATTTTAACGGTGTAGTTGCCGATGTATCCCGCTACTTCCTTTACCTCGCTGTACGAAAGCAACTCAATGTTTGCATTCTGGGCCACTTCAACCATTTTTGGGGTTCCAATACATGCGGCACAGTCGAGGGTTGGAAAGGTTTTATCGAACTGGAGCATATGTCCGCCAATGGTTGACGATTTTTCTACCAGATATACTTTATGTCCGGAATTGCCGATATCCAAAGCAGCCTGCATGCCTACAATACCACCGCCCACAACCATGATATCAGGATGCACATTTACCTCTCGGGCATCGAGGCTTTCATGGTAATTGACCCGGTTAATCGCCGCAGCCGCAAGTGTTTTTGCTTTTCGGGTAGCCTCATCTTCATCCTTGGTAACCCAGGAAACTTGTTCACGAACCGAAGCCATCTGGAAAAAATAAGGGTTGAGCCCCGCCCGCTGGCAAGCACCCTGAAAGGTCTTCTCGTGGAGTCTTGGCGAACAGGAGGCCACCACAACCCTGTTAAGGTCAAATTCTTTAATGTCCTTTTCGATCATCTCCTGGCCGGGATCTGAACACATAAACTTATAATCTCTCGCGATCAATACATTTTTCAGTTCCCGGGTAAAAGCCGCCACTTCTTCTACACGGACTTTGCCGGCAATATTGATGCCGCAATGGCAGACATAAAAACCCAACCTAATGGACATGCATACCCCCTTCTTTGATTAAAATCTCTTAAGAACTTTCATCAAGCACGTTTAGGCCCCTGTTCGCAGAAAAGTCTTCACCAGCTGATCCCATTCGAGTTCCGGAAAATTACCAAATACATCGCTAATCGGCTTTGCACCTGTGGATGCCAGGCTTTCGTATTCCCGCCCCATGAGATTCAATAATTTTTGGCTCTCCAGATCTATCCACTGCATGCTTTCCTTGCCGTAATAGAGTCCTTTTAGATTTTTTTTCGGCATATCAGGTTCCAGAACATAGAGCCACCCCTCATGGTAAGGATCCTCATGGGGTATCCCGGGATACTCTTGGACCATGTGATTTACAGTAAGCACCATACCGGTTACAGGAGAGAGCACTGCAGTTCTATGGTCGCCCCGACCAAATGTCACATAGGCCTGATTTTTCGTAAGGGTTGCCCCTATCGGCGGAAGGGACAGAAACTGGGATGCACCGAACAGCTTGACCATAAAGTCATCAAATCCAACCTTGACGAGTCCCCCATGATCGAAACGGACCCAGCAATGT
>JAOUGB010000319.1 GCA_029857875.1 Desulfobacteraceae bacterium
ATATTCCTTATGAAATTTGTTATTGGAAAGGATATAGTTCATCATGCCGCCAAGAAACGCGATGTCCGTGCCTGATCGTAACGGAGCGTAAATGTCGGCTTTTGAAGAGGTACGGGTGAATCGGGGGTCAACACTGATGAGGGTGGCGCCTTTATCTTTGGCGTTACCGACCCACTTCATGGAGATGGGATGGTTTTCCGCTGCATTGGATCCCATGATCAAGATGCAGTCGGAGTTGCGGATGTCTATCCAGTGATTGGTCATTGCACCGCGCCCGAACGACTCTGCCAGAGCCGCAACCGTCGCGCTGTGTCAGATACGGGCCTGATGTTCAATATAAACCAGACCCAGTGCCCGCATGATACCTTGGAGCAGCCAGCATTCTTCGTTATCGAGCGCCGCGGAACCGACATGGGCGATGCCTGTGGTCCGATTGACCACCTGGCCCTTGTCATTTGTTTCCGTAAAGGTTGCGTCGCGGGTTTCTTTGATTTTTTCCGCAATCTTCTGGATGGCATCTTCCCATTCGATTTCCTCCCACTCGTCGCTTTCAGGTGCACGGTAGAGGGGAAACCGCTTGCGGTTCTTGTTTTCCGTCATCTGGTAGAGACCGGCTCCCTTGGCACACAAGGCCCCTTCATTGATGGGATGATCAGGATCGCCTTCGGTGTTGAGGAGCTTGCCGCTTTTTTTGGTGTGGACAATGATGCCACACCCCACTGCACAGTATGGACAGATGGTGGTGGTCTCCTGGGCTTTTAGAATCTTCAAGTCGGCGGCGTACGATTTCACCGGCCTTAAGTCAAAGCCCAGGCACATGGCGGCTGCTGCGGCTCCCGCAGTGCCCGACCACTTGAGAAACTCTCGTCGTGTTAGTGCCATATTACCTCCTTTCTTAACACATAATGAACGTTTATCCCGAAGTCGAACAACCATTTAATACCTCCACCCCAGGAGGAATATTGGCATTCTGATTGCACGGCCATTGTGACCTTCTGCTGTCCGAAGGTTCGGGCTAATTAATTAATACAGCGTTTTTACGTCAAAAACCAATTTTTTATCTTCTAATTTACGAACAACTTAATAACACTAAAAGTATACGTTTCGAATAAACATGTTTTGCTGTTATTTATGACAAAATCCACACATTAAGGGACCGCTTTTGCGGCCCCAGTTGATATAATTTTCATGACATCCGATACACTTTTTATGAAAAGCCGTCAGAAGGGGAATCGGGATTTCCTTTGTCAGCTGTTTTTTGTGGCATCCGGAGCACTTGCTCCCTTTGCCCTCATTTCTGTTGGTGAAGACATTGAAATCATGGTGGCAAACCCTGCACCGAAGAATGGTTTCGTGTATATAATGGTCAAACCTCACGGAACGTTCATGGTGCTTGCCAAATTCCTTGCTTTTAAGATTCATGATTCCCTCATCGGCTTTTTTATCTTGGGACCATGCCGCGGATACTGCTAAAATAACTGCGAATAACAGACTGAAAATAACATACCGATACTTCATGCGCATCTCCTCCGATGAACTTATGTACTTCCGGTAAAAATTATAGAAAACGGTTTTGGGTCGGTTATGGAAAGCAATACTTCGAAAAGGAAAATGGAATCAATTTTGTGCATGGTGATAAGGTTCGACATTTACCAGTCTATTCGAATAATTCCATCCTAAAATTTGGATTTCGATTTAGCCCTTTGATTTGATCCTACAATGTGTAATGCCACAATGTGTTAGTACTTTTTGAACAATTTCAATATATTATGCACATTCGTAAAAATCAAGGAATTTTTTAAGAGAAATACATTTAATGAATTTTATTTATTTGAGAAAGTTTAAATGGAGAGCATTTGATGAATTTGAGGGTTTACAGTACCATCTAAAGGGTATATAAAAGAGGTTATTTTACCTGAGTTCCTTCTTTTTTGATGTCTTTTAAGTACTGTTCCCATTCCATTGGAAGAAAATGCCTTTTGGCGTTGTTGCATTCCTTACAAGACGCAACGACGTTGCCTTTTGTGCTTCGGCCACCCCGGGAGATGGGTACGATATGGTCCATGGTCAGTTCTTTGGGAGCTGTAGGGCGGCCGCAGTAGTGGCAGGAGCCTTTGGCGCAGCGGCGCTTCCACCACTGAGAGCTTCTGAGTTCTCTGGCCTTGCGCCGTTCCCTGTTCATTTCTTCTTCTGTCATATTGTAGGCAAAAGGTTCCATTCTAACATTCCTTAAACCATCCAAACCGTAGATGTTTTAAAAAAAAATGTTTCGGCCTGAGACTTCAAAGGCTTTTTAGTCATATTCGGGTATGTAGCTTGAGTTATTGATTAAGCGACAAACCGAGACTTTCGATCCATTTCATGATTTCTTTTGTTAATATGTCATAAAATTTTTCAGACCCGCCGAGCCCCTGCCTTCCAAAAAAATAGTTTATTTCAAGAAAAAGCGGTGTTTTAACTTTTGACTGGAATGAAAAAAGAATATCAAAACCAGCGAGATTGATCCCGGTCAGCGTGCAAAAATCTTTTACAGCCTTGACAGCTGCTTCCTGGAGGTCCAGCCGTGTGTCGTAATCGATAACAGCCCCTTTGGCGACATTTGACAAAAAATGATCTGTATCGCGCTGGATCCGCCAGTAAGAAACGATTGTCTGGCCGATGACAACAACCCTGAGCGACCGGTTGTTTGCAGGTATATATTCTTGAATGATAAATCCCTTTTGTCCGCTATTTTCATATTTTCTGGCGGTTTGTAGCACCTTTGAAAAATTTTCAACCGATTGTACCAGATAGACTTGATCCCCATCCCCGCCCCAGTCAAATTTGAATACAAACGGAAAATCGAAGATCGGTTTTTTCGGAAAACCTCCGTAATGCATTGAAAACGCATCCATATTCAGATGCGTTTCGGTTTTGGGATGCGCTGCGCTTATTTTTTGAAAAAGCTGTATCTGACCGATCTTTCCTTTATATTTGAATTTGGCATCAAAATTAGGAAAAACATGTTTACAATTACTGCGCGCCATTGTGTAGAGAGATTCATGGCATCCTTGGGGCAGGATGATTGCATCGGCTGCCAGCATTGCCGAAAGATCGTCAGTTCCGGGCTTCCGCCCGGCACAGAGTCGATTTTTATCAGCTTCAAAGCAGGGGTGATAGGACAAAATCATCAGTAACCAAATCTTCGAAGGGCTTTTGTGTCTTTGCTCCAGTTTTTATGTACCCGTACAAAAAGCTTTAGATAGACCTTAGCACCTACCATCCGTTCGATCTCTTTTCGAGCTTCCGTGCCGATCATTTTTAGCTTGCTTCCGTTTTTTCCGATGATCATGCCTTTTTGCGAACCACGTTCGACATGAATGGTGGCGTCGATTTTTACAAGGGAACCATCTTTTTCTTCGGAAAACGAAGTTATGGTGACCGCCGTGGAGTAGGGTATTTCCTGGCCGGTGAGACGAAAAACCTTTTCACGGATCATTTCAGCGGCAATAAAACGTTCCGGCATATCAGTGATGGTATTTTCAGGATAATAAGGAGGGCCTTCCGGCAATAGGGGCTCCATGGTTGCAACGAGTTCATCGATTTGGTTCCCCAATATAGCAGAAACCGGTATGATAGCCTCAAATGGGTATTCCTTTGCCCATTTATCCATAATGGCAAGAAGGTCGGATTTTTTAACAAGGTCTATTTTGTTCAGAACAAGAATCACCGGTTGTTTTATTTTTTCAAGTTTCTTTACGATAATTGCTTCGGATTCGGGATCCGGATGTGCCGCATCCATTATAATAAGGACGATGTCGACATTCCCCAGTGCTGAAATGGCTGCGTCCACAATTCGAATATTTAAAGGGTGTTTTGCTTTATGGATCCCCGGCGTATCGATGAAAATAAACTGAGAAGAAGGACGATGAACCACACCCAGTATCCGGTTCCGTGTGGTTTGTGGTTTTTTAGATGTAATAGAAATTTTTTCGCCCATCATCTGGTTTAAGAGCGTTGATTTCCCCACATTCGGCGCACCGACAATTGCGACGAACCCGGATCTAAAATTCTTTAATTTGTCCTGCATGTTTGACATGTTATAACTAAAAATTCTCGTAAAATGCCTTTAAGCAGCTGGCCGAGAGAAATTTATTTTGCCTTGAAAAACCTGGTCCTTTGGGCCAGGTCAGAGTTCTTTGGTTCTGCCTGAAGGATCGCTGCAAGAGTTTGAAGTGAACTAAAGTTTAAAGT
>JAOUGB010000321.1 GCA_029857875.1 Desulfobacteraceae bacterium
CTGTGAAAGATCGACCTTGTAATCTTCCTGTCCAGGCCTGGGAAGGTAGTAATTACCTTTATTAAAGAGCTTGGCATCTAATACCGAAGCAACTTTCGACAGGGGAGAATCTAACGGCTCCTGCCGGCTATTTACACTGGAAGACAATGGTATTTTCTCATCAAACGCCACTGAGCTGTCAAGACGGTCCCTTTCCGGAGTCTTTTGAATGGCCTCGGTGTCTAGTGGGGGCGTTGGCTGGGGCTGGGACTGTACCTGGTTTTGATTTTTCTGATCAGGCAAGCGGATCATCTGCCCCGCATAGATAAGATTCAGATTTTCAATCTGGGGATTCATCAACCGGAACATCTTTTCGCCTTCCTGATATGATGGCGTGCCGTAATTTCCATATCTTTGAGAAATGAGAATGGATACGCAATCTCCTTTTTTGACGCGATAGTCTGTTGAATATTTTGTTGCATCGTCAGGTAAGGTGACATTGGTTAAATATGGAATGGTAACGACGCCTGAAGATTGTTCGGGCAACTCATCTTGGTCGACTTTCTTTAAGGGAATAACGATTTGCTGTCCGGGACGAATCCTGTCAATGTCATGGATGTGCGGATTTAATCTTTTGAATATCCGTAAAAATTCCGGAAAATCTGTATTTGAAATTTCTCCTTTTTGCCTAAAGAGTTTAAATACCCAATCATCTTTTTTAACAACATATGGATCACATAATATGTTCCAGCCCCTATCGTACCGAATAACGTAACTTTTGTAAAAAAAAGCAGCATAAGCACAAGGAAAGGTCATCATACACACTAAAGTGAAGATCAAAAAATAAATGGTTACTGAACGTGTTCCTTTTATTTTCATGCTTTAGGAACCTTTTTGAGACCCAAGCGGTTTGCGATCTCTTTTGATGTTTCTTCCACAAACTGATCAAAATCATCTCCTTGTAACGGTTTACCCGGGGCAGGAACTTTTTCCAGGCTCTCTGGATGGATATAAACGGGTGCATTGACAAGTACCGGATTTGAAATTATTTTGAATTCTGCTGGAAGGCTTTTTGCAAAATATTTCTCCTGAAAACCCGAAAACTTAATGGCATGGGCTGTTGAATCGACGATAGCAATATCGTTTTCTCCGACGATTCCCTGTCTTCGTGCCTCAACCAGTCCGGCAAGAGATTCGCCGCCATGTGTACATGCAATATGTCCGTTTCTGTTGGCCAAAAGCTCCCAGTCCATAATAGACTGTTCGGTGACCTCTACAAAAAAAACATTCTGCTTCCCCGACATGCTGTTATACACATCAACCAAATGAATCACCCTTGGCATTGAAACAGGATTGCCGATCATAGCCGCTTGAGCAACGCTGGGCTTGACGATGACCGGCTCAAACTTTCGTTTTGCTGCATCCGGTTCAAGATAATATCGGTATACCGGGTTGGCATGTTCGGATTGAACGCCCAAGATTTTCGGTAAAGAAGTGATGATTCCGGTCTCATAAAACTTCAAGAACCCGTTTATCACAGCGGTAATATTGCCGGCGTTACCAATGGGTACAACAACCACTCGATTTTCCATGTCGTATTCAAACGCCTGTGCAATCTCATACGAATAAGACTCCTGCCCAAGTATCCGCCATGCATTTTTAGAATTGAGTAAAGCGACATTATAGTTTTCAGAGAGCGCTTCAACGACCTTCATACAATCGTCAAACACACCCGGGATCTCAAACACAGCGGCACCGCTTCCCAGGGGCTGAGCCAGTTGCTGAGGTGTTACTTTCTTGTGGGGAAGAAGCACTGCCGATTTAACATCCGGTTGAAGGTAAGATGCATATAAAGCAGCGGAAGCAGAAGTGTCACCCGTAGAAGCACATATGGCCAGAACATCTGAAACAGAACCTTTTCGAACCAAACAGTTGATATAGCTCAAAGCACTGGCCATACCCCGATCCTTAAATGAAGCACTGGGGTTCTGGCCATCATTTTTAAAGTAGAATCTAACGCCGGCTTTCTTTTGCAAAAAGTTGTTGGCTTCAACAACAGGGGTATGACCTTCTCCCAGACAGATGACCGAATCCAACGGAATTATTGGCCCGATGAATTCATGATAAAGATATATCCCTTTGAGTGCAGGGATTGTGAGCATTTTACGATAATCAAATATCTTTCGCCATATGTTTCCCGGAATCTTTTTTAAACTTTCAAATTTCAGATCATAAATCAGGAGTACTTGCTTGCAATCCGGACAGGTATACAACAACTTTTCAATACCATACTGTTGGCCGCATCCTAAACATCGATAAATCAATTCGCCATCATGGCTTGGAAGTATGAAAGGCTTTATTTCTTGTGGAAAGTCTTCGGGTTTCACTTTTCTATTTTCTCCATCCCCCCCATGTATGGTCTCAAGGCCTCGGGAATGAGCACAGACCCATCAGCCTGCTGATAATTTTCGAGCAAAGCCGCCACGGTTCGTCCAACTGCAAGACCGGAACCGTTAAGCGTATGAACAAGTTCAGTTCCTTTTTTTCCTTTTCTTTTAAATCTTATATTGGCACGTCTGGCCTGAAAACTCTCAAAATTACTGCATGACGAAATCTCTCTGTAAACACCTTGTGCGGGCATCCATACTTCAATATCATAGGTTTTTGCCGCGGAAAAGCCAAGGTCTCCGGTACACAGATTGATAACCTGATACGGAATTTTGAGATAATTTAAAATAGCTTCTGCATTATTTAAAAGGGTCTCGAGCTCATCATAAGAAGTTTCAGGCTTGGCAAATTTGACCAATTCAACCTTGTTAAACTGGTGTTGTCTAATAAGGCCCCTTGTATCCTTTCCATAAGAACCTGCTTCGGAACGAAAACAAGGGGTATAGGCTGTATAGAGAATCGGCAGTACTTCTTCATCCAGAATTTCGCCTTTATGGATATTGGTCACAGGAACTTCGGCAGTGGGCACCAGGAAATAATCCCATCCTTGAAGCTTAAAAAGGTCTTCCTCAAATTTAGGCAGCTGGCCGGTGCCTGTCAAACTGTCTCTGTTTACAATAAAAGGCGGCAGTATTTCTTTATAACCATGCTCCGTCGTATGAATATCAAGCATAAAATTGATGAGTGCCCTTTCAAGCCGAGCACCAGCCCCTAGATAGAGTGGAAAACGTGCACCGGTGATTTTGGATGCGGTTTCAAAATCAAAAATCTTGAGCTTTTCGCCTAAAATCCAGTGCGGCTGTGGTTCAAAATCAAAAATAGGTACCCTACCCACCTTGTTAAGAACAGGGTTTTCGGAACTATCCTTCCCTATCGGCACGGAATGATGCGGTAAATTCGGTATCCTGAAAAGAATATGGTTTATCTTGTCTTCATTTTCGGATAAATGTTGATCCAGTTCCTTGATCCTGTCAGCAACCTGTCGCATCTCAGCCACAAGATCATCGGTGTCTTCTTTGTTTCTCTTCATGGCTGCGATTTTTTCAGAAACAACATTTCTACGGTACCTTAAGTCCTCTATCTCAAGCAAAAGGGATTTTCGTTGGGTATCACAATGTTTGAAGCTTTCCAGATCTGCTGTTTCGCCTCTGTTTTCAAGTGATTTTTCAATTTGTTTAAGGTTTTGTCTTACGAATTTAATTTCCAGCATAACAGTCCCTATATTCTTCTAATACGCAATTGGCTCGGATGATTTCCGACTCTTGACGGATAGAATTGTCCCTAATTTATATCTGATTTCCAAGCGCCATATTGCAGTCTTTCACACTCAAAAAAGGTTATTGATTCGTATCATGAGCATGTTATATAGTCAATGATTATTGCGAGTTGACATTATTCCTCAAGTTAGTGTATTATAAAATAATTTTAAAATATTCGCGCGGGAGAGAATATCTATGGAGGAACTCCGACAAACAAAAGGTGACATTCGTGGTAATGTTGAAAAAGCACTGGCCGCACTTTCTGACAAAGAGATTAAAGATAAAACCCAAAGAATAGAAAAGCGGCTCTTTGAATTTGCCAATTTTCTGGAAGCTAACATTGTTTTACTTTACATTAACAGTAAATGTGAAGTGAATAGCCTGAATATTATAGAACGATGTTTAAACTACAAAAAAATAGTCATTCTTCCTGCTTTTGTTTCAACAAAATATGAAATGAAATTGATGAAAATCGATAACCTTGATACAGACTTAACGCTCGGACCCAGGAATATATTGGAGCCG
>JAOUGB010000322.1 GCA_029857875.1 Desulfobacteraceae bacterium
CCTTGTTGATGTCTTGGATCAAAATGCGCATGGGATAGTATGCATAGTTTTTTAAATCCTCGGCGCCTTGTTCGGGCAATTCGAAATAATTGGAGGTGCCGCCGGATTTGTCCCCGTCTTTCCAAACCTGATTTCCTGATGAATCGTAAACCCTGAGACAATCGAGCTTGTCAAACACCACGGCAGCTTCAGACCCGTCGTTCATGACATGTCCAAGGGAAAAGCCCATGACGTTGGCACGTTTGGGACCCATGACCCGGTCAGCGGGTTCATATCCGGAATTCTGCCACACCAGCTCAAAGACGGGCTTGTCAAAAGGGCTCTCCAACCCTTGTTTTTGACCGATCAGCACCTTCCCCCGCCGGGGCATGTCAACAACCCGTAAGTACCAGTCCGTGTCTTTGACAATTTCAGCATAGCTTTTTCCGGAAAATTCCATGACAAAGGACCTGACGTATTTTCGAGACGGATTCAGAGCGGAGACATATATTTCGGCAACACCGTTGCCGTTGATATCCGCCACATCTACGCCGATGAGATGATCCAGGTTGCGTTCGGCAAGGGTGCTTATTTTTATAAATCGCTGGTTGTCATACCGGTAAGCCTCAACCGTATGTTCTGTTGTAAACACCGTTTCCTTTTTGCCGTCGCCGTCAATATCGCCGATGGCCATACCGGTAATCCGCTGTTTAATGCTTTGGCTTTTCCAGAATTTGGTGCTCTGTCCCCTTGTCATATCTGTTGCGAAAAATGCAGAACCCGGTGCGGCCTTTTGGTTTCCCTGAAGCTCGCCGCCGGCAATACCACCGGCAATGAGTTTATCCGGATGGGTCCGAGGGTCTGTCTGGGGTTGCTCTGTTTGGGTAGAAGACGGCCCGGCGGCCGGCGCAGCCTGACGGGTTTCCATCACCCGGCCAAACTCTTTTTCATTGATGTCGGATGCAAAAAGGTTGATACCGGGAATCACCTGATCCATCCCCTGGCTCTGGTTGAAAAATGTGAGGGTTTGTTTTTTACCGGACACATCCACCATCTTGGCATCGATACTCACGCTGTTGCCGAAAACCGTGAGGCTGCCGAAAAGCACGTAATCTGCTCCCAGACTGGTTCCCAGCTTCCGCGCCATGCTTTCATTCAACGGCCCGCCAACAGCCGCAGCCGCTTTTTCCGTGGTTTGCCGATTGATGATGTTGACCTTGTCTTCCCAAAAAAGGCGGGACGAGAGCATGTCAACGATACCGTCTTTTAAAAATGAAAGGTCCTTTTCCGCATTCACCTTAAACGGGACGATGGCCACCTGAAGCGGTTTGGCAAATGCCGACAGCGGTGTGCCAAAAGTAAAAACATACAATATCAGTGCAATAAGAAATATTCTGTAAGTTGTGTAACATTTTGTTTTCAAAAAAATCGCCTCCTTAAAAAGTTAGTAACAAGTAACGAGTGAATACTGAATAGTGACGAGTGAGTAGTGACGAGTGACGAGTGAATAGTGACGAGTGACAAGTGATATAGTTTAAGTGTATGGTGTGTCATTTTTCCCGTAACGATTTTTGTAATCCGATAACCATCTTGGAGATTTCATCCAATTCATCAAGAAGTGCTTGGATCGTAGTGTTTTTAAAATGTCCAAGATCTTGGCCGATAAGAATCTGAGTTTCAAGTTCAGCAATGCTGCCTTGAGAGATTCGTAAAAAGTGAATAAACTCTTTATGGTTATTCCGGCCTGCCCCTTCTGCAATGTTGCTGGGAATTGAAATTGCTGCACGGCGCATTTGAGAAGTCAGGCCGAATTTTTCTGCATCAGGTAATTTAGACGTCAGTTCATAGATATGTTTTACAAAAGTTCTCGATTTTTTCCATACCTTTAATTTATGATGCGGTTTCATTATCCAAAACACCCGTCACTCTTTACTTGTCACTATTCACCATTTACTTGTCACTCGTCACTATTTACTATTCACTCAGTACTTTTTTCAATATTTCGTTCACTATCTTGGGATTGGCTTTTCCTTTGGTCTCTTTCATGACCTGACCGACAAAAAAGCCAAAAAGCTTGGTCTTGCCGTTTTTATAGTCTGTCACTTCTGTTGAACACTGTTGAAGCACCTTCAATACAACTGCTTTTATGGCCGATTCATCGGTCACTTGTACCAGTCCTTTTTCCGTCACAATCTCTTTGGGGGGTCTGCCGGTTTGGGCCATTTCGTCGAATACGGTTTTGGCGATTTTACTACTGATGGTTTTTTCATCAATCAACCAAAGAAGCTGGGCGAGATCTTTCGAAGCAATCGGTGACTCGGTAATCGATTTGCCCTGAACGTTTAAAAGCCCCATCAGAGATCCCATGACCCAATTGCTGACCTGTTTGGGGTTCGGAAAATCTTTTACACAGGCCTCAAAATAGTCTGCAAGCTCACGACTTGATGTCAGAAAATCGGCATCATAGGCAGGGAGATGGTATTCATCCACGAACCGCTCCTTTTTTTCATCCGGCATCTCAGGGATACCATTTTGGATCGAATCGATCCAGTCATCATCGATGACCAGCGGCAAAAGGTCGGGGTCCGGGAAATAGCGGTAGTCATGGGCTTCCTCTTTACCCCGCATGGAAGTGGATCTGTTTTTATCCGGGTCCCACAGCCTTGTTTCCTGAATGACCTGACCACCGTCTTCCAAAATCTCCTTTTGACGGATGATTTCAAATGACAGTGCTTTTTCGACATGCTTAAAGGAGTTCAAATTTTTCAATTCAGCACGGGTCCCAAAGGCTTCAGCTCCTTTTGGCCGAATGGATACATTTGCATCACATCGGAAACTCCCTTCTTCCATGTTGCCGTCGCTGATGTCAAGATAACGGACAATGGCCCTGAGATTTCGAAGGTAAGCTCCGGCTTCTTCAGGAGAACGGATGTCCGGTTCGCTGACGATCTCAATCAAGGGCACGCCGGTTCTATTGAAATCGACCATACTCAAGGGACGATCCGGGTCATGGGTCAATTTGCCGGCGTCTTCTTCCATGTGTATCCGTGTAATGCCGATCCGTTTTTTTCCGCCGTTTATGTCTATATCCACAAATCCGTCACGAGCAATGGGCAGCTCATACTGGGATATCTGGTATCCTTTGGGAAGGTCGGGATAGAAATAGTTTTTGCGGGCGAATCTGCTTTCCCGATTGACTGTGCAATGTGTTGCAAGGGCCATGCGCAGGGTATATTCGACAACTTGCTTGTTCAAGACGGGAAGCACGCCGGGCATTCCAAGACATACGGGACAGGTGTGGGTATTGGGCGGCGCTCCGAATCGTGTTGAGCAGCTGCAAAAAATCTTTGTCTTGGTCTTGAGCTGGGCATGAACTTCAAGCCCGATGACCGGTTCGTATTCCATTTTAATATCCTTAGTCTTTCAGCAGTTTGAATTCCAAATTCTGTATGATTGCAAAAAATTAGTCAAGCCATATTTGCGCTTTGATTGGCCAGGAACGCGTATTCAAATACTCCCAAATGGGTATGATCGAAAAAGAAAGCCGCAAGGCAAACGGAACGAAAACCTGACAACCACCACAATTATGTTTTAAGGGTCCCATACAAAACCAAAATAGGGCTTAAGTATGAAACATATGGTGGAGAGAACACTGCCGATGAACATCTTTTGCTTTGACAAAAGCGCTTTTGAAATTTTATAGAAGATGTCTTAATACCTGTAAGATTCAGATGATAATCTGTTGAAATTGAGGAGAATAATGAAATTTTTTTTGTGCGTCATCGGAATGGTCATGGTGGTGGAGGGATTTCCGTATTTTGCATTTCCTGAAAAAATGAAGTTCGTCATACAAAAAGTGATTGAAATGCCGGATAAAGCCCTTCAAAAATTCGGCTTTGTGCTTATGTTAGTGGGAATATGTCTGGTTTTTCTGGGAAAAAGGTAAAGTGGCATTGCCGCACTTCAAGACTTGGCGTTTTTGAATAAAATAAAAGGTAACGCTTTAGTCTTTTGAAAACATTACCGCTTCAGGTATAATTAAATTTTTGCTGAAAGATCACGCCAAAGGCGGATAAACCCGCCGGAGGCGGACAAGCCTCGTGAATAAAGGCTCGTAATGAAAGAACCTGCCCGGACTATTTATAAAGGTCTCTGCTTTAACGGGGGCTTCATCCATAAAGTTAAATCGCCTATGGTTCTTTCAAAA
>JAOUGB010000323.1 GCA_029857875.1 Desulfobacteraceae bacterium
TCCCCAATCTTTCCGCACTCGATCTTATTTTAAATTGCGGGCCTAAAGCACATGATATCATGACCAACGGTTTGTCCGGATCGAGTGAATACAGATGAAATTAAACAAGACAACCCCATTTCAGAAAGTGGCTCTCATTTCAGCACCCTGGCCGCTTTACAACAGACCCTCAATTCAAATCGGAACATTGAAAGCATATCTAATAAAAAAGTTTCCGGAACTGAAAGTTGATGCACATCACTTCTATTTAAAGGTGGCCGAGGCCGTCGGATACAGGCGCTATCAAGCCATATCCGAACGAACATGGCTGGCTGAAACCGTTTACGCTGCACTGTTATATCCTGAAAGTTTAGAGGGGATTAAAAAAGTTTTTTATAAAAAGGCCAAGGGTAAAACTTTGCTGCGGGATATTAGTTTTGATTCTCTAACGAAACAGGTTCAGGAGGTCTCAGAACAATTTATAAAAAGCGTGGACTGGCGAGGATATGGTTTGGTCGGTTTTTCGATATGTCTATGTCAGTTGACGGCCTCTCTTTATTTTATAAAGAAGATTAAAGAACGTTTTCCAACCCTTTTCATCGTTGTGGGCGGGTCGATGTTCACGGGAGAAGCCACTCGAAATATATTTAACGTGTTTCCGGAAATCGATATTGTAGTGAATGGTGAGGGCGAGATCCCTTTAAGCATACTGGTTTCTTGCCTAACAGACTTTGAGGGAAAAAAAAGAATACCATCCGTAAAAGGGATCGTCATGCCGGAAGCCGCTGAAAAAGAGACTCAGATTTCTTTTAATCAGATGAAAGATTTATCCAATCTTCCCCCCCCGGATTACAGCGATTACTTTGAGCTTTTGACATCATTCGGTCCTGAAAAAAACTTTTTCCCAACACTGCCCATGGAGATATCCAGGGGGTGCTGGTGGCAAAGTAAAAATAAAGGCCGGAAATCTAAAGGATGTGCTTTTTGTAATCTCAACCTACAGTGGGACGGATACCGGACAAAACAACCCGAACAGGTGGTTTCGGAGATTGATGATCTTACCACAACACACAAAACACTTTCCGTGGCATTTACGGATAATTTGCTGCCTTTGAAAACATCTCGGGCCATTTTCAAACAGATTAAAACATTAAGAAAAGACTTTCGCCTGTTTGGAGAGATCCGGGCCACGACGCCAGTACGAGATCTTTGCGAAATGAATGCAGCCGGCATGCAGGAGGTCCAGATCGGCATCGAGGCATTAAGTACATGTCTTCTTAAGAAACTGAACAAAGGGACAACAGCAATCCAGAATATCGAAATCATGAAACACTGTGAAATGCTTGGGATTCAACATTCCTCAAACCTTATTATGCATTTTCCGGGGAGTGATCAGGAGGATGTGGCCGAGACACTTCAAAATCTTGAATTTACCTTTTCGTTTCGACCGCTTCGGATGGTTCACTTTTGGCTCGGTCTCGGGAGTTTTGTGTGGCAGGATCCGGAAACTTTTGGTATCAAGGCCGTGTTTAACCACGGAAATTACGCCGGTATTTTCCCTCCGGACGTTGTTGAATCGATGCAGTTTACCATACAGGCTTATAGAGGAGACCTTGGGTATCAGAAAAGACTCTGGCAACCGGTTAAAAAAAAGCTGAAAGACTGGAAAAAAGCGTATGCCGAACTTCATCAAGGACCAAAACATGAGAACATTTTAAGTTTCCGGGATGGCAGAAGCTTTTTGATCATACGCCAGAGAAGGCTTGACGACGAGCCCTTGACACACCGCTTGGAAGGAACAAGTAGAGCCATCTATCTTTTTTGTCAAAAACACCGTGCATTAAAAAGAATCATTGACCGTTTTTCCTCTGTACCGTCAGACAGGATCGAGCCGTTTTTAAAAATGATGGTGGACAAAAAGCTGATGTTCAGAGAAAATGATCGATATCTGAGTTTGGCGGTGCCTGAGAGGCCGAACACCCTGAAAATTTGACGGCAGTGTTGTTTCGTATGATCTAAAATGTTATATAATTTTTCTATGATAAACATTTGATACAGATTCAATTACATGAGAGGTCGAGGTGTTTTTCTAAAAAGCCGCTACATGGACAATCTTTTTTTAAACCGCATGAACTCGCGGCAAGGGCTCGTAAAGAAAGAACAGGAAACCATCTATGAAAAATCAATAGGTTTGTTTCACCATCTGAAATTTATTTTAAGGATACAATTTCGGCATGCGCCTGTTCTTTCTAACGGTCCCTAAGCCACTCAAACAGCATCCGATTTAAAAAAAGATCATCCATTTCGCTCTCCCCTGCGGCCTGTAAGCCCTACGGACTGGAAGCGGAGGCGTAGGCTGATATTCAATGATTTAGAAGAAAAACACCATGATGGCTCAATTACATAATGAGACCTTTGAAAAATGCTCATTTTTGTTCAAGTTCAAGGAAGACGAAAATTTTAACCACAGGAATACATTGAGTATTTTGAGGATTAAAATTTGAGTCTGACGCAGAAATTGGGCAAAAAGGTGTGTTTTGCAGAGGTCTCATAATAAAGGAGATATTGATGGGGATGCTCGGTAAAATCATCGGAGGGACCATCGGATTCGCTATGGCCGGTCCTTTGGGTGCAATTGCAGGTGCAGCGCTGGGGCATGCATTTGATTCCAACGCTCAGACGTATTACATTGACGAACGAGCCCGTCTTTCAGCAGGAGAAGAAGCCCAGTTTACCTTTTTCGTTGCAGCGTTTTCAATGCTGGCAAAACTCACCAAAGCAGACGGTCAGGTATCCAGGGAAGAAATAGACGCAGTTGAAAAATTCATGATATACGATTTGAATCTGAATCCTGAAAGCAGAAGCCTTGCAACCAATATTTTTCATACAGCCATTGAATCTCCGAACAATTTCGATGACTTTGCCACCCAGTTTTACAGCCAGTTTCGGGAACAGTACCAGATGCTCGACCTGATGATCGATATATTGCTCCGAGTTTCCGTGGCCGACGGTGCGCTGAGTCCGAGTGAAGAGAGACTCATTTTATCTGCCGTGAGAATATTCAATTTTGATGATGAAAAATACAAAAAACTCAAGTCGAAATATATTCAGGATGTTGAAAAATATTATGCGATTCTTGGATGTAACAGTACCGATTCTAATGAACATATAAAAAAACAATACCGGAAGCTTGTATCAGATTATCATCCTGACAAGATTGCATCAAAGGGTCTTCCCGAAGAGTTCACAAATTTTGCAAATGACAAATTCCGTGAAATTCAGGAAGCCTATGAAACCATAAAAAAGGAAAGAAACATTAGGTAGTGCCCTTTCATAAATGCGTTTTTGGGCACCAGCATGTTTCCAATTCAGAAAAAACTTAATCCATGGAGCAATTTAACAAATAAAAACATCCCGCCCCCTGGATTAACCCTAAAAAAACAGATATGAAAAACAGATTGATACCTATCCCGACAAAGTATGGAATAACCCGTCGAAAGTTTTTGTGGGTCACTTCAGCGTCTGCAGCCGGATTTTTGCTTGGCTGTGCGGCAAATCCTGTTACCGGAAAATCTCAACTCATGCTGGTATCTGAGGACCAGGAAATTGAGATAGACAGACAAAACTCTCCCTATCAATTTTCTACAGATTATGGGTCGATTCAGGATAAAACTCTGAATGATTACATCAATCAGACCGGCAAAAAGATTTCCGCCCTGACCCATCGACCCCATATGCCGTATTCATTTCGAGGGGTAAACGCTGCCTATGTGAATGCTTATGCTTTTCCTGGTGGCAGCATCGCTGTAACTCGAGGAATCCTTGTCGAACTTAGAAATGAGGCAGAACTTTCAGCGCTGCTAGGGCATGAGATAGGACACGTCAACGCGCGCCACACTGCTGAACAGATGTCTAAAAGTGCACTCACAAACGCTTTGATCGGTGGAATTGCGACCGTTGTAGGGACCCAAAGTTCCGGCCTTGGCAGCCTGGCATCGCAACTGGGTATGCTTGGCGCCGGTGCACTTCTTGCGCATTACAGTCGTGACAATGAACGTCAGGCAGATGCATTGGGATTGGAATATATGGTTAAAGCCGGCTATAACCCCAACGGGTTCGTGGGGTTGATGGATATGCTAAGAAGCACGTCAAAACATGAACCCAGCGCTATAGAACTGATGTTTTCAACGCATCCC
>JAOUGB010000324.1 GCA_029857875.1 Desulfobacteraceae bacterium
ATATCACATTTCTGTAATTCCAGGTGACGGTACCGGACCCGAAGTTGTTGCAGAAGGCATCAAGATCCTTCAAACTCTATCAGACAAATTCGATTTCAGATTTAACTTTACCCATTATGATTTAGGCGGGGAACACTATAAGGCGACCGGAGAGATTTTACCTGAAAATATTCTGGAATCAATCGCCGAATCAAATGCGATATATTTAGGGGCTATTGGGCATCCGGATGTAAAACCGGGCATTCTTGAAAAAGGTATCCTTTTGAAGCTTCGGTTTTATTTTGACCAGTATATCAACTTGAGGCCTGTTAAACTATATGAAGGTGTAGAGACACCCTTAAAATACAAAGGGCCGTCGGATATAGATTTTGTGGTGGTTCGGGAGAATACCGAAGGACTCTACGCCGGTGCCGGTGGTTGTTTAAAGCACGGCACGGCAGATGAAGTGGCCATACAGGAATCGATAAATACCCGAAAAGGGGTAGAACGGTGTATCAGATATGCTTTTGAGTATTGCAGGAAAAGAAACAAAAGAAAAAAACTGACACTTTGTGGAAAAACCAATGTGCTGACCTTTGCATTTGATTTATGGGAACGCACGTTTAATGAGATTGCAAAAGAATACCCTGATATTGAAACAGATTATGCTCATGTTGACGCCATATGCATGTGGATGGTTAAAAATCCGGAATGGTTCGATGTTATTGTTACCGATAACATGTTTGGTGATATTATCACCGATCTTGGCGCAATGATTCAGGGGGGAATGGGTATTGCCGCTGGAGCAAATATTAATCCTGAAGGGATTTCAATGTTCGAACCTATCGGGGGATCCGCCCCTAAGTATACCGGCAAAAATATCATCAACCCCATTGCTGCCATTTCAGCGGCCCAGATCATGCTTGAAACATTAGGGGAACCCATGGCCGCCTCTTTGATAGAAGAGAGTGTTATTCGAGTCCTGCGTGATGATCTAAAAGATGTTGCCGCAGGTAAAATGGGATACTCAACACAAGAAGTCGGGGATCTTGTGATAGATTATATTAAGGGAAACAGCAAACAATGACGGATAAAAAATTTAACATTGCCGTAGCAGGGGCAACAGGAGCCGTGGGAAATCAAATGATTTCCTGCCTTGAAGAGAGAAACTTTCCAATCAAGTCGATCAAATTCTTGGCATCCAGTCGTTCTGTCGGACGCAAGCTCAAATACAAAGGTCGTGACATTGCCGTTGAAGAGTTGACCGAGACCTCTTTTAAAGGAATCGATATCGCCCTTTTCTCAGCCGGTGGTGGGACCAGTGAAAAATTTGCACCTTTTGCCGCAAATGACGGATGTGTGGTTGTTGATAATTCAAGTGCATGGCGGATGGATTCCGAAGTTCCACTGGTGGTTCCTGAAGTCAATCCCCATGCCGTTGCACAGTTTAGAAACAAAGGAATTATAGCGAATCCGAACTGTTCGACAATTCAAATGGTGGTACCATTAAGTCCATTGCACAAAGAATATGGTATCAAACGAATTGTGGTGTCAACGTATCAGGCGGTTTCAGGAACCGGCAAAAAGGCGATTGACGAGCTTGATTCCCAGACCCGGGCGATTCTTAATTTCAAAAAACATGAAAACAAGGTGTATCCTCACACCATTGCATTTAACTGCCTCCCGCATATCGATGTGTTTTTGGAAAACGGATATACAAAAGAAGAGATGAAGATGGTCCATGAAACCCGGAAAATTCTGGAGGACGATACCATAGGGGTTACGGCAACCACTGTTCGTGTGCCGGTTTTTTTCGGTCATTCGGAATCGATTAACATTGAGACAAAAAGAAAGGTTTCTGCTCAAGAAGTGAGGGCACTTCTTGAAAGAACACCCGGCGTTAAGGTCGTTGATGATCCGCGGAACAATCAATATCCACTCGCTATTGATGCCGCCGGACAGGATTTGACGCTTGTAGGTCGTATTCGTGACGATGAATCCATAGAAAATGGTATCAATATGTGGGTTGTCGCTGACAACATCAGAAAGGGCGCCGCAACCAATGCGGTGCAGATCGCCGAAATTCTAACAAAAGAATATTTATCGGGGGAGTAGATTTGGAACGAGTACCAATTACGCGAGAAGGGTATGAGGCCCTTAAAAAAGAACTGGAACATATTCAAAAGGTCGAACGACCCAGAAATATAAAGGCCATTGAGGAAGCCCGTGCTCACGGGGATATTACTGAAAATGCCGAGTTCGAAGCTGCCAAAGACCGGCAGGCATTTATAGAGGGAAAGTTGAATGAATTGGGGTACAAACTATCCATGGCGGAAATCATTGATCCTCAAAAGCTTCCCAAAGATCGGGCGGTATTTGCCAGTTCTGTGCTGCTTGAAAATAGTGATACTTCTGAAAACGTTATATATCAACTTGTTGGACCCGATGAAGCGGATATCGAAGAAGGTCGAATTTCTGTGTCTTCGCCACTCGGAAAAGCGATTATAGGGAAAAAACCCGGAGACGAGATTGTCTTGGAAGCTCCAGGTGGAAAAAGATTTTATGAATTAATAGAAATATTATAAACGGAGGTTTTTTGTGGCACGTATAACCATAGAAGATTGTTTAAAGCGGGTAAAAAACCGATTCTTACTGGTAAATATGGCGGCCAAACGTGTAAGGCAGATCCGTGAAGGGTCTGAATATCTGGTCAGTTCGCCAAAAAATGAAGACATTGTGGTTTCTCTACGTGAAATCGCTGCAGGAAAGATTACCATTAGAGAAGGAAGAGAAGAAGAAATTAAAGAGGAAATAGAAGAAATAGAGGAAAAAGAGGAAAAACTATAGGAGGCCGATACTTTTTTTGCCAAGGTACAGCTATGCCTACAAGGTGATAAAAAGAAATGTTGGGAAAGCGTTGCATCGATATGATATGATCTCCCATGGAGATCGAATTTTAGTCGGGCTTTCAGGAGGTAAAGACAGCTTTGTCCTGATGTGGATATTAAGCGAACGCCTAAAACGCATTCCAATAAATTATGAGCTGTATTCAGTGTATGTTGATTTGGGATTTGACGGAGGATTCAGTAAATCTTTGGCAGAATATTGCAGTCAAATAGGCTTTGAACTCAGAGTTGAACATACAGATTACGGAGTTTTGGCGCACAGCTCCGAAAATCGGGAAAATCCCTGTTTTTTATGTTCCAGGCTGCGCAGGAAAAGGCTTTTTGAAATCGCCGATGAACTCGGTTGCAACAAGGTCGCCCTTGGACACAATAAAGACGATATCATTGAAACTTTATTTATGAATATTTTCTATGCTGGTGAGATTAGCAGTATGCTGCCTTCCCAGTCTTTTTTTCAGGGAAAGTTTTCGGTGATAAGGCCGCTTGCCTTTGTTGACGAAGATGTTATAGGTCGTTTTGCCAAGGAAAGGGGTTACCCGGTTTTTAAAAATCCCTGCCCCAGCACAAAAACCTCCAAGCGACATGAAATAAAAAATATTCTAAAACAGCTTTATAGAAATAACAAAAAAGTCAAAGGGAATATTTTCAGAGCCATGCATCATGTGAAAATGGATTATTTGCCAAAATGAAAGATATCCAAAATCAATTCGATTATCGCAACATTCCCATTGATAAAGTGGGGATAAAGGATCTTAAATATCCCATAACCGTACTTGATCGAAGGAACAACATTCAACATACGGTTGCTTCCATAAACATGTATGTTGATTTGCCCCACAATTACAAAGGGACTCACATGAGCCGTTTTGTTGAAATGTTGCACCTATTCCGACCGGAAGTCTCTTTAAAGAAAATATCCGTTATTCTTGAGGAGATGAAAGAGTATCTAAATGCAGCTTCAGCCAATATTGAAGTAACCTTTCCCTATTTCATTGAAAAAAAATCTCCGGTCAGCAAATCTCCCGGTTTGATGGATTATGTCTGCAGTTTTTTAGGATCTAGCGACCCAAAGGGTAAAATTGACCTTGTATCCGTAGTCCTTGTTCCCATCTCTTCCGTTTGCCCCTGTTCAAAAGAAATCAGTAAATCAGGCGCCCACAATCAGCGCGGTCAAGTTCGTCTTAGCACACGCTTTAAAAAATTTATCTGGATTGAAGATATGATTGAGCTTGTGGAAGATGCCGCATCATGTGAAGTTTATTCGGTACTGAAACGGGTCGATGAAAAA
>JAOUGB010000325.1 GCA_029857875.1 Desulfobacteraceae bacterium
AAGTAAGATAATTCATTAAAAATAAAAGATATTTTATCCCCTTTTAAAATTTGAAACGCTCGGCTTAGGTTTCTTTTTCTTATGTGTTTTAAATTATAGATTTGACTTTTTTTGAATTCGTCAATAATACATATTTCATAGAGATCTTTACGAAACCTTAAAATTAAACAGAGCATCTGCTCAACCCTGAAACATGGAAGTAATTTCCGAAAATAATAAAACCAGATTAATTTTCTCAGATATTAATCTGGCAAGTCAGCTTTTCGGCGAGTATAACAACAACCTTAAAAGAATTGCAGAATTAACAGATGTCTCCATTCACGCAAGAGGTAATACGATATTCATCCAGGGAGACAGCATTGCTGAAAACCTGGCGAAAAAGATACTCAAACAACTTTACGGCCTGCTAAAAGATGGTTATCCAATCTATCCAAATGATGTCGAATATGCAGTCAGAATTTTGAGCGGTGACGACCGCATTAAACTTAAAGATATTTTCCTGGATACGGTTTACATCACTTCCAAAAAACGCCCTGTAATACCCAAAAGCCAAAATCAAAAGGAATACATAGATGCCATCCGAAGTTCTGACATGGTTTTCGGAATTGGACCGGCAGGAACAGGTAAAACGTATCTTGCCATGGCCATGGCGGTTGCCGCATTTTCAAAGGGAAAGGTGAATCGCATCATACTTACAAGGCCCGCTGTGGAGGCAGGTGAAGCGCTGGGATTTTTGCCCGGAGATCTGGCTCAAAAAATAGATCCCTATCTCCGACCGCTTTACGACGCGCTCCATGATATGATGCAGTTTGAAAAGGTATCCAACCTGATAGAGCAAGGCGTTATCGAAGTTGCACCTTTGGCTTTCATGCGCGGACGAACATTAAATGATTCTTTTGTCATTTTAGATGAAGCTCAAAATACAACGTCTGAACAGATGAAGATGTTTCTGACAAGGATAGGATTCAGCTCAAAAGCAGTTATCACCGGTGACATTACTCAGATTGATCTTCCTGTGGAAAAACCTTCCGGACTCATTGAAGCCAAGGATATATTGCAGGGAATAGACGGAATAAAATTCATTTTTTTTTCAAAACAAGATGTCGTACGGCATGGATTGGTCCAAAAAATTATTAAAGCATATGAAGATCTGGATGCCAAAAAAAAGAAATAACACCACACTGCAATGAACATTGTAAAAACTCAAATATCTTTAAACAGACTCATTGACAACAGTGATAGTGTCCGATGGGCTCTTCTAGTTGCTGTTACAATAATTTTTACAATTTTGCTGTATCCAAATCTTGTTATTAAAAAATATTCTTACAAACTTGGGGATGTTGTCACAAGGGATATTAAGGCTGCAAAAAATTTTTTAATCGAAGACAAAGATGCCACAGAAGCCAGCCGAAAACAGGCCGTAGACAATGTATTGACGGTGTACGATCATGATGTAAACATTACCACAAAAACCAATCAAAAAATAAAAAACGCCTTTGATGATCTTCGTGCAACGCTTGAAACTATAAAGAGCATTGATAGCCTTAAAAAATCGGGAACATCCTCATCCGAAAGTGAAGAACAAAAATTAATCGTGCATAATCTTATCTGGCAAAAAAAGGCCGATTTTGAGGAAAAGATCGGCATTTCAGTCAGCGACTCGGATTATAAAATCCTCGAACTGGAAGCCTTCTCCAGTGATATTTCAAATCTTATTTCCAGTATTTTAGCAGAAATACTTGATAATGGGGTGGTTGCAAATAAAGAGATACTTCTGAAAGAAACCGATAGGGGCATAATTTTAAGCGATATCAAAACAAAAAATGAAATGCTTGTTTATAATTTAAAGCACTTTTACGGTCTTGATCAGGCAAAAACCATGGTCAAAGTAATCGGCAATCCCATTCTTCAAAACAAGACTCCTGATCTTCGAAATTTGATCGTCGATTTCGCTCAAAGACTTATTCAGCCCAATATAACGCTAAACAGAAGTGAAACCGAAAATCGGAAAAAAGAGGCCTATTCGGAAGTTAAACCGATATTTTATAAGATAAAAGCAGGTGAGATGCTTTTGCGCGAGGGAGAGCGGGTAACCAAAGACCAGCTTCTAAAACTCAAGATCTATCAAGAAGGCGTAAAGAATGAGAAAGTTTTAACAAACTGCATAGGATCGGCACTTTTCATCCTATGCATCCTCATGACCGTTTATGCCCTTTGCATTCACAATCGACCCAATCTCAACAACACCAAGAACCTGCTCTTTTTGGCCAGCGTACTCATTACTTTTTTCTTCATCTCCAGCATATCGGAATCTTTAGCCGATTATGTGTCTCGTTATACGCCCTTTTCAATATCTGCAGATTCAATCTCTTACGGTATTCCCCTTGCCGCAGGTGCCATGACCACATGTCTGTTTTTGGGCATTGAATTGGCCATTCCCATTGCCATGTTAATTGCAATCGGCACAGCGATTATATTTAAAAACAGATTCGATATTTTCATCTACTTTCTTCTTAACAGTTTGATGGCGGCATATTGGATGCAGAATTGTCGGGAGCGCAAAGTTTTTATAAAGGCCGGGTTAAAACTCGGCTTGTTGAATGTTATCCTCGTTACGGTTATCGACGTTTATATAGGAGGCTCCACAATCTTTAAGCTCATGTGGGATTGGGGATTTGCGTTTTCAGGGGGTGTCGGGGCAGGAATCGTTACCGCCGGCATCACACCGCTGGTTGAAATTGCATTTGACTATACCACAGACATTAAACTTCTTGAACTTGCAAACCTCGATCAACCGATTCTTCGAAGACTTATGCTGGAAGCGCCGGGAACGTATCATCATTCGGTCATTGTCGGAACCATGGTTGAAGCAGCGGCATCTGAAATCGGTGCCAATCCCTCGCTTGCAAAAGTTTGTGGTTATTTTCACGATATCGGCAAGATCAAAAAGCCATTGTATTTTATTGAAAACCAGGCCGACGGAGTAAATAGACACGACAAACTTGCACCTTCCATGTCAAGTCTTATCCTCATCGCTCACATTAAGGACGGCGTGGAGATAGCCAAGCAAAACAAACTGGGCCATGCCATCATTGAAACCATCAGGCAATCCCACGGTACAAGCCTTATCCGTTATTTTTATGAAAAAGCAAAGCAGCTAAAAGGTGAAGATGGCGTAAATATTGACGATTTCAGATATCCAGGCCCCAGACCTCAGACCAGAGAAGCCGGACTGGTCATGCTGGCAGATGCGGTTGAAGCTGCATCCAGAACCCTTTCAAACCCGACACCTACCAGAATTAAGGGACTGGTGCAAAATTTAATAAACAGAATCTTTTCAGACGGCCAGTTGGACAATTGTGAACTAACGCTGAAAGATCTTCACAATATAGCAAAAAGTTTCAATAAAATATTAAACGGAATATATCATCATCGCATTGAATATCCTGAGAAACAACTCTTGACCAACGGAACAGGGAAAAATGGAAGTTTTGATAGACAACAGGCAAAAGAAGTACAAGATATCGATGACAACAATTCAACAAAAAACCACAGACATCTTAAACGCCTTGGATTGTCATGACGCAGAGCTTTCTATTTTGATCGTTGATGATCCCCAAATCGCAATACTCAATAAAAAATATCTTCGTCGAAACGGCCCCACAAATGTTATCGCCTTCCCCATGCGTACAGACCAGTTTTCGAACATCAACCCGGAACTTCTCGGCGATGTGGTTATTTCCATTGAAACCGCTGAGAAAGAGGGAAAAAATATCGGAATTAGTATGGAAGAACGTTTTACACAGCTTCTGGTGCACGGAATTCTTCATTTATTGGGATATGATCATGAAGAGTCTGAACAGGAAGCTGATAAGATGGAAAAAAAGAGTGCCGAAATTCTGAAATTAATTGAATCTTAACTCCTATGAGCGGGCTTTCGGCTTTTAGGATCTACAGAATTAAAATTACTTGCCACAAAGGCACTATAAAACACAATGGAGGTTCATTAATGGCTGGATTAGCTGTAAACGTTGATCATGTCGCAACATTGAGAGAAGCCAGAAAAAGCAGCTACCCCGATCCTGCAGCAGCAGCAATTCTGGCGGAACTGGCCGGAGCAGACGGGATTGTGGTTCACGTAAGAGAAGATCA
>JAOUGB010000326.1 GCA_029857875.1 Desulfobacteraceae bacterium
ACCCACTGGGATCATATTATCGGATTTCCTTTTTTCAGACCGATATATATTCCGGGTACGAAACTGAAGGTATACGGCCCGATAACATTTGAAGATGATTCCCTTGAGAAAATAATGGGCGACCTTCTACGATACCGATACTTTCCGGTGCTGCACGGTGAGCTTACAGCAGATATCAAGTACTCACAGCTCGGCGAATGCAAAATGGATTTGGGTGACGGAATCACGCTAAAAACAAAATATCTGAATCACCCGCTACTCTGTCTCGGATATCGATTTGAATTTAAAGGCAAAGTTTTGTGTACCGCCTATGACACAGAGCCCTTTAGAAACGTTTTCTCAACAGACACAAACGATGCGGATTTTGATCCTGTCGTTCGTGATGAAGGAGAAGAGGCAGTCCGTGAAGAGAATGAAAAATTACTCGATTTTTATCGCGATGCAGATATTCTTATCCATGATTGTCAATATACCAAGGAAGAATACTTTTCATCAAAAACTGGCTGGGGGCACTCATTTTTTGAGCACGCAATCAATTCCGCCCTCAAGGCCAAAGTTAAAAAAATAGCCCTTTTTCACCATGATCCTCTGCGGACAGACCAGGAACTGTTTGAACTCGAAAAGCACTGCCAGAAACATTTTGGCAACCAGTCCGATCTGGAAATTATAGTGGCAAAGGAAGGGATGGAAATTGCACTTTGAAATGTGAATAGAAGTCATTTTACCGTACGTGTTCACGGGGTTTGCTTCCCCGTGAACACGTACATATTACCTGCCAATACCCCTTCAAATTGCAGATACATCCTTCTTTAATGTTTTTTAAGGTTGTAAAACCCAATATTAGTCTTATATATAGCATTCTATTCAGGAATGGCTATCGATCCTGTATCAAATTTATAAAGGAAAATAAAGATCATGTCTAAAAACATCGGCTTTATCTCCACGCGCTTTTCAGGCACCGACGGTGTTACCATGGAAGCCAGCAAGTGGTCAAAAGTTTTAAAACAAAGCGGCCACAGCTGTTTCTGGTTTGCCGGCGAATTGGACAGAGATCCGGAAACGAGTTTCCTGGTACCCGAGGCGCATTTCAAACACGAAAAAAATGAGTGGATCAATGATCGAATATTCGGTCATAAAAAGCGAAACCCCACTGTAACCGATACCATTTTTGAATTAAAAGTTTTGTTAAAGAAACAGATTCAAACATTTATTTCACAATTTCACATAGACCTTCTCATTGCTCAGAATGTACTCACCATTCCGTTGCATATCCCACTGGGAATCGCTTTAACCGAAATTATCGCCGAAACCCAGATTCCCACCATTGCCCATCACCATGATTTCTATTGGGAAAGGACTCGGTTTTCCGTGAACGCTGTTGGAGATTACCTGAGAATGTCGTTTCCGCCCAACTTAAATAATATCGAACATGTTGTGATCAACTCGGCGGCTCAAGAAGAGCTGGCGCTTCGGACAGGAATTTCATCTACAATCATTCCCAATGTTTTGGATTTTGAGAACCCGCCGGAAATAGACGCCGAGCAAACTGCAGCCTACCGAGATTCTATGGATCTGGAACCACAAGACCATATCATTCTGCAGCCCACCCGCATTGTCCAGCGCAAGGGAATCGAACATGCCATTGAATTGGTGGAAAGCCTGAAAAACTCGCAATACAAGCTGGTTATCTCCCATGAAGCCGGTGATGAGGGATATGAATATTCCGAATGGCTTCTGGAAACCGCACACGAACGAGGGGTGGATTTAAGGTTGGTAAAAACGCGCGTATCAGATCCGCTAAACGTTCAATCGAATCACAACGCGAATCCGTCGTTGTGGGATATTTACCCCCATGCTGATTTCATCACCTACCCCAGTCTTTATGAAGGATTCGGCAATGCATTTCTAGAAGCGGTTTATTTTAAAAAACCCTTGCTCATAAACAGATACGCAACGTTTATCAGAGACATTGAGCCCAAGGGGTTTGATCTGATCGTCATGGACGGATTCCTCACCAAAAAAAATGTTCAACAGGTAAGAGATGTTTTGAACTCTCCCCAAATAAAAGAAAAAATGGTCCATCACAATTATGAAGTGGCCAGGCGGAACTATTCCTATGCGCCCCTGCGCCGCTGGTTAAGCACCATCCTGATAAATTTCTTTGGAATGGATGTATAAATACACTCAAGTTTCGCTCCCTTAATTTTCATAACCCTTATATATATGAGATGTAAAAATATAAAAAAACCCCGTTTTGTTCACCGTTCAGGAAAGCCGATGAAGGCGCCTTGAGCTTAGCGAAATCCCGCTTTATCAGCGGGGCTTCACCCTTGATTCCTTTCGTAGTGAAACGAAGATCCCGTTATCGGGGGAATCTGGAACATCCTCGACTTTCGCTCAATTGAGGTAATAAAGTGATCATAGGAAAAAAAGATGCGGAAACAGAAAAATTCACGCGGGTGTTTTTTGTGCGGACTTGAGAATGAATTTTCGCTGAAAATGAAATGGTATGAAGATCATAAGGCCCGGCAGATACGGTCGACCGTGACGGTTCCGGATCATTTCAACGGCTATCCCGGGGTGGTCCACGGCGGTATTGTTTCGGCAATACTGGATGAAACAGCCGGGCGTTCGGTGATGCTGAACTCCGGCGAAGATGCGTTAATGGTTGCGTTGAAACTGGAAGTGACTTTTCGTCGTCCGACGCCGACCGGTACACCGTTGACGGTTGTCGGATGGGTGATCAAACAGACCGCAAGCCGGGCTCAGGTAGCCGGAGAGATCCGTTTGTCGGATGGAACCCTTACGGCAGAATGCAAGGCCATCGTCGTTCGTCCGCCTCAGGAAATATTAGATAAATGGGAAAAAGAGAAGCCCTATTGGAAGGTATACGGTGATTGAAGCCTTTTCATTTGGGAATATCGTTGTTAAAGGCATAACTTATTCAAATGATATTAAAATCATTCAGGGAAAAGTGATTCCCACCTGGTGGCGTAAAAGGGGTCATCAGGTGGGAATCGATGACATCCAGGATATTATTGATGCCAGACCGGATATTCTGGTGCTGGGCAAAGGTAAGCCCGGCATGATGAAATCGACCCCATCGTTATGTGAATTTCTCAAGCAAAACGATATTGATTTAATCGAAGAGAAGACATCAAAAGCAATAAAAACGTTCAACCGGCTCTTTAAACAAGGTAAAAATGTTTGTGCCGGGTTTCATTTAACGTGTTAAGGAGGCTTTAAATGCAAATTCTGGTTCTTTATTTTTCAAAAGGCGGCAACACCAAAAAACTGGCTGAAGCTATTCTAAAAGGGGTTGAAAGTGTCGAAGGCGTTGAGGGCGTATTGAAACATACCGATGACGTCACCAAAGAGGATTTTTTGTCATCGGACGGCATCATTGCCGGATCTCCCGTCTATTTCGGCGTCATGGCGGCCCAACTCAAAAAGATCTTCGACGAATTTGTGGGTGTGCGTAAAAAGATGGAAGGCAAGGTCGGCGCCGCCTTTGCAACGTCCGCAGATCCATCGGGCGGCAAGGAAACCACCATGATGTCCATTATCCAGGTCATGTTGATTTACGGCATGGTGATTGTGGGGGATCCCATGTCCGCCACCGGGCACTTCGGTACGGCCTGTGTCGGTACGCCGGACAGTGGCAGTCTGGAAAACGGCCTGAAACTGGGTCAGAGAGTGGCCGAATTGGCGAAAAAACTGCGAAGTTAGAAGTATAATATTTTATACCACCGATTAAGGAGACAAATAATGAAAGGAATTTTTCTGAGGTGGTTGATCCTGACCTTTTCAATCATCGCAACATCATATCTGATTGATGGAATACAGGTCAGCGGTTTTTTATCCGCATTCTTTGCTGCCGCTATTTTGGGAATACTGAATGCTTTTTTTCGACCCATACTGTTAATATTGACGCTCCCGGTGAATATACTGAGCCTGGGACTTTTTACCTTTGTCATCAATGCCATCGTCCTCATGATGGTTTCCGGAGTGATATCCGGTTTTGAGGTTTACGGATTCTGGTCGGCTGTGTTTGGATCACTTTTGATCAGTTTGGTCAGCTGGCTTCTTACATCTTTTATCGGTGGGCGTGGAACGATTCAGTATATTGATTTAAAAAATGTTGG
>JAOUGB010000327.1 GCA_029857875.1 Desulfobacteraceae bacterium
AGTCACCCGAAATGTTAACAGTGTACTTTTATCATCATACCTTAAAGGATTTGAAAAAGTAAAGGATCTGATTTCCTTAGAAGTTAATGAAAGGCAGTATGAAGATAATTTATTTAGGGATCATTGGAACTTTGTGAGTAATGGGGCTATGGCGGTCTATTTGAAGGATGTTTATCTTGAAATCGATTCCGGAGGCATTGAGAGTAATATCGAAATTGCAGATTGCCAAGGGAGTGATTCCCCAAATCCCCTCCACCTGGCCATGATTCAAGATTATCTTCTGTTAACGAATCTCATCATCTATGTGATCAGCAGTAGAACGGGGCTTAGAGAAGCGGATATAAAATTTTTATCATTGATAAAAAAAATGGGAATTTTGGATAACATTCTTTTTATTATCAACTGTGATTTTAGTGAACATAACTCGCTATATGACCTTGACGCCTTGATTGAAAAAGTAAAAGAAGAGCTTACGATGATAACGCCTACTCCCGAAATTTATTCTCTGTCAGCACTTTTCAATCTGTTCAAAGCCCAGAATTTTACCCTGTTACAAAAAGATCGGCTGAGACTGGAGCAATGGGAAGAGGAGAAAGAACTTTCTGCCTTTTCAGACTCCGAAACAGCGCGTTTTGAAGCATCTTTTTACAATAAGCTGACCTGTGGAAGTTATGGGCTCTTGTTAAAAAATCATATAGAACGCCTTCATATAATTTCATCTGGATTAGAGCATCGGGTCTCTTTCAACCAGAATATTCTTACAAGGAATACCGATAGTGCCAATGAAATCGTTGAAAATGTAAAAAAGCATCAGATTAGGATGAATCAGATTAAATCGGTGATAAAAAGTACCCTCGATGGTTCGATTCAACAGATCAAACGTGAACTAAAACTAGAAATCGATCGTTATTTTGATATCCGATCAGGAAATGTAATACGTGATATAGCGGAGTTTATTAAAAGCTATTCCATTCCGTATCAACAATATGAAGATGATATTAAGACTTTGGGTTTTTCAAGCACACTTTATATGATATTTCAAGAATTCAAACAGGCTTTCGACACGTTTATGGCTGAAACCATAAACCCTGAAGTCATCCGTTTTGTCAGAAAACAGGAAGCACATATTCATGAACATCTCGAGTCGATCGCAGGGCCATTCGATGTCATGGTGCAAGATGCTATTGCTACATATAACCGTATGATGGGTAAGTTGGGAATAAACCGCTCCAACGAGAACATAAAAAAGATCGATCTGCCGGATATCAGTACGATAAAATCTATAACAGGATTAACGCTTCCTCCTGTGGCTGCGTACATGCGATATACAGCGAAGATGAAGACGGAAGCAACAATGCGTCTTGGCCTTTATAAAGTGGTTAACATCTTTAAAAGGTTATTAAAAAAACCGATTCAAGGAAAAAACGAAGGAGAGATACTTGCATTGAAAGATGGTGTTTTGCGCATGAAGCATGAAATGGAGAAGTCGGTGATCTCTCATCTTAAGGACTATCAGGAAAACATAAAATTTCAATATATATACAGGCTTGTTGAGGCCGAATCAAACAATCTGTACGAATCTCTTCTTGATCGTTTTCAGGTTTATGGGGCAGATCTTTCAAGTATAGTCGACCTGATAAACAACAAGATGATTGACAGAGAGCAGACGTCTGAGATGATGAAAACCATGGCCTTTAATTGTAGTGAAATGGGTAAAAAAATAAATGGCCTTAGAGAAAAGATGGAAACTATCGAGTCTGCCGATAAGCATATCGCCTTTCAGAAAGCCCATGGCGATGGTCCTTCACCGCTATCAACAACATCTAAGATGAACTTCCAAATAAATACGGGTGCGAAATCTGAGCAACCGACAACCAATGACAAGTGAAGACCGAAGGAGGTGTTAATTATGAGTGATCGCCGGACCAGAATCATTGCTGTGGCAAATGAAAAAGGCGGTGTCGGTAAAACAGTAACGGTGTTAAACCTTGCAGCGGCATTGTGCAAGGAAGAAAAAACGGTTCTGGTTGTGGATATGGACCCACAATTTAATGCGACAAAAGGACTTGGTATCGATGTTGATGAAAAGATGCTGACCGTATACGATCTCATAATGGACAACAAATCGATTAAAGCGGCCGAGGTAATCATGCCCACAAGATGGGAAGGGCTTGATCTAATACCATCCCATGTAGATCTTTCCGGTGCAGAAATCGAACTTGTTGATAAGGTTGGACGTGAAAATAGGCTAAAGGAGGCCCTTGAGAGCATTACCGGGAAATATGATTTCATATTCCTTGATACGCCCCCCAGTCTTTCATTGTTAACTGTCAATGTGCTGGCATATGCAAAAGAGGTTCTTGTGCCATGCCAGACACATCCGTATTCTTATGCCGCACTGGACGAACTCTTTGACACCATTTTTGCCATACAGGAAAATATCAATACGGACCTAAATGTGACCGGTATTGTGGCGACACTATTTGACACGCGGACCCGGATCAGCCATAATATCCTGGAAAAATTGAGAAATGATGATAGATATGCTGATATGCTTTTTGACACGGTGATAAGAAGTAATACCACCATCGCCGAGAGTGCCGGTGTTGGAAAACCTGTGGTTTTCTTTAGGCAGAGCAGCTACGGTTCGTCAGACTACACCAGTCTCGCCAAGGAATTGCTGTTTAACCGTAAAGCAACATATTAAAATAAAAAAACAAGTTAGTTTTGGCCCAGTTTCAAAAGATTCTCTCTTGCAAACTCTATTGAAGGGTCCATGGCCAGTGACATTTCATAATATTGTATGGCCTTTTCCTTTTGCCCCATATCCCTGTAATTTGAAGCAATATTGGCATAATCGATGGCAGAACCCGGGTCGATCTGCAATACTTTTTTGAAACACTCTATGGCTTGCTCGTGTTCCTTGAGTTTAAAATGGCTAAAGCCCATTGAGTTATAAATATCCGTTCTTTCGTTATCATACGTTTCAGCCTTTTTTAATACATCGAGCGCTTTCAGATATTCACCCATCTCATTGAAGGAGACGCCCATGTATGAATAGATGCTGGGCACATCCTGTTCTGTAGGATCAAGTTCAAGAGACTGTGTAAAATATTCCAGCGCTGTTGCAGGATCATTGAGGGCGAGATGGCATGATCCGAGATAAAATTTAATAAAATACCTGGTCGGCAGTAGGCGTTCGATTTTTTTAAGTTCTTTAATGGCAACATGAGGCGTTTGATTTTCGGCTATAATTTTAGCTGAAAACATCCCCACACTGGTTCCAAGAGATCTTTCCCTGAAATGAGCGCCTGGTATGATGGTATAAAAAGCCGGAATATCAAGCAGGGGATGCATGGTATCCACCACAATCACTTCCATACCCTTTTTAGCCAAAGCAGATATACAGTTTTCAACTTCAATTTTAATGTTTTCGTTTGAAAGTTCGGGAAGCGTGTGAATATTGATTTTTTCTCCGGGGTTGATGATAAATTCGGCGTCTTCAATTCTCGTTAGTTTGGGAAGACCACTGGCCACATATTTGGAAGCAGTATCAAAATCTCCGGCAAGCTGAGCCACTTCCGTAAGTGCTCGGCTTAACGCCTTTTCCGGATCAGGTGTTGTTCCGGCTGTCCAGACGATTTCACTTTTTTTCGGAAACGTCGAGGGGTCATATGCCAGCACACCGACACTGGGTATTCCCATATCCAGTGAAAAATCTGAAATGAATATGTTAATCCCGGCTTTCCTGTATTTTTCTATCATTTCTCTAACCATTGGATCGGTTACTGAATTTGTCCGAATTGCAGGTACTTTTAAGTGGTTTTGACTGATTATCGAAGATACATGTCGCTCTACAATTTCACAGATGCCTTGGCTTAGGGCCTCTTCCACACAATTGCCGGCAGATGGACCATTGAATTCATTAATCGTATAGAACCAATTAAAAGGAATTAGAATTTCTTGATTTCGGGTTAAATTAAACGCCTTTGTCCACTTTAGCGGCAGGTCTTCAAATATTTTTCTTGAGATGTTTAGATCTTCTGAATTGTCGTGGACGGATTGGGCAATCATCTCAAACGGGATTACATTTTCTTTAAGGTTGCAATATTTTTCAACAAAAAAATTTTCGGAATT